>SLIC01000050.1 GCA_007135845.1 Candidatus Brevefilum sp. | reverse complement strand
TCCCGGTCCTGCTGCTGTAATTTATAAAAATCCTCCATTTATGCTCCAATCTTATTAAGCCAATAATATTTTTCGATTAATCATTCGTGCAGTGATTTAAAAAGGAGAATAATGATTATACTGAATAAAATTTTTCTACTATTATCACCGTTATTTGTCTTGATAATGTCTCATTTACCTGGCAAGTACCTTCCCATCCAACACGATCGTTGGAAATGCGCATTGATCAGCTCAATCGAATGGTGAATTCTTAAATATCGTCTATCCCTGATTTGCGTTCAAAAGTACCCCTGCCTCTTGTACCAGCAGCAACGTCATTATGCTGCACCAGCACAGCTTGAGTCGGATAGGGCAGGTTGATGTGATGCTGATAAGAAGCACTGTTTACCGCTTTCAATACATCCGTGTGGACCCTCAGCGGGCTGCTCTCTTTCTGATTAACCCAGTAAAAAGCGGTCAGATTCATGGCGGTATCTTCCATGCGCATGGCATTGATCATCGGTGCCGGTTCCGTTTCAACCCCATTAACGGATTGAATCGCTTCCAGGAAAACCGCCATGGCCCGGTCTACATCCTCTTCGTATCCCAAACCAATTTCTACGGTACGGCGTCTGAGCCGCGCGGTGGACATGTTAATAATTGGGTTTTCAAAGACCCTGTTATTGGGGATGATGACCATGTCCCCATCCAGTGTTTGAATCTCGGTGTCACGAATATTGATCATTTTCACCGTACCCATATGACCGGAAACCTCAATAAAATCCCCAATTTGGAACGGCTGCCGGTAAAGCAGGATCAAACCAGAGATGAAATTTCGGGCAATATCCTGCAGTGCGAAACCGATCGTAAACCCGGCAATACCCAAACCGGCAATGAAACCGGTCACATTGAAATCGACCTGCTCCAGGGCAATGAGTGTGCCAAAGATCACAACCACCCATTGGCTCACATTTCTAATCAGACTCAGTACAGCTTCGTTTTCGATCTGTTTTGCAGCCAACCGACGGATTGCCTTTGCCGGTATGTTGGCCAAAATCACCGTCAGGATAAAGATCACCACCGCAGCAATCAGTTTGGGTAGAAAATTAAGAAATGATGCTAACCAATCCTGTAATACCGCCTGTATTTCCATTGATTTTTCCTTTTTCCAGCTCTGAATAATCGCGTTTGACTAAAAAAATAGCCTTTTTCATTATAAATGCATTTGAGATTTGGAAAATAGTGAAACGTGAATGGTGAATAGAGAATGGTGATTGGTGAGTGATTGAACAGGTAGCGAATAATTATTTTTTACCTTTACGATGATTATTCCAGAAAATTGTTACGAGGTTAATAAATAGAGACATTATTCTTGAACCATTCACTAATCGCCACTCACCATTCACCTAATAACTAGTTCCATATCTCCGAATTCCTTAAATCTAACCGTCAATCAAACAAATCCCGTTTGATCTGCTGCCCTTCTTGTGGTTCAGGAAAAGCCTGCATGTAGGTATCGTTATGCCCGCCAAATAAACGGGTGACCAGCCCCCTGAAGCCCTTGTCCATATCCGCACCACCCTGGCTGGCATGGCACTGGGCTGCCTGGGCTTTGATTTCCTTCACCGGTCGGTAGTCGACTTTGACATGGGTGGGAAAATCTACCTCGGCAATGGATACCAGGTCAACGTCCTGGTTGCGCCCAAATCGGCGGGGATCTTTACCAATCAACCGCAAAACCCACACAACAATCTTTAAAAATGTGCGGTTAATGGTATGGAAGTACAGCTTTTCAGGTTGGAACGGGGGCAAACCCGACGAATCCACAAAGCCTGCATCACCTGCCAGCTCAAAGGCTTTTACGGTGGCCAGCTGGATGGCAATATGGTCGGGATGTCGGTAACCACCGATTGGATCAAAGGTGACCACCACATTTGGTTTGATCTCGCGGATGAGATGGGCAACTTCCCCGGCAACCTTATCGATCGGTTGGGCTGCCAACGCCTTAGGGTGTCCATTGGCTTCAGAGCCAGGCATACCTGAATCTCGGTAATTGAGGATGTGCAATTTGTGGATGCTTAAGATGTCTGCTGCGCAACGCAGCTCCTGTGTGCGCAGGCAAGCTGCGCTCTTGATACGTTCCTTGTACTCCGGGTCGATGTCACCCAGCTCGCCGCGTGTGGCACAAATCAGGTGCACTTCCACATCCTGCCGAGCATACAATGCCAGCGTGCCGCCCATACCGAAGGTCTCATCATCCGGGTGGGCCAGAACACTCAACAGTGTTTTTCCATTTTGGTTGGGGATTGTTTTCATGCACTTATCCTTGAGAACAATTGCTCGAGATAATCAAATCTAATAACGCGTAAGAATATTACGATTATTATAATCATACCCGTAAATAATTCAGCAAAATATCCATGGGGATTGGGTTCAAATCGTCCGTCTTCAATAACCTAAAACCCCTTGAACGCCAAGTATCAAATGGCAGGGAAAGGGATAATTTCTTCCACATTGAATGAAATCCATTATCTTACATTCCACAGATGATACCTGAGTTTGGTAACTGTTTTTACCACCTCAATCTTGGAGAATTCTGCCCGCTGGCCCATCCAGATCAAGTATGCCAGACAGCTCTTCCCAGGGGATGATTACAAACTGCAGACCGGCAGCACCAGGGGTCACTTCATAAGCGTCGAAGTTATACCGTAAACCCTCAGACAGAAAATTCCAGTTATCTCTTCGGAGCAGAACCTCTTCAGCTGCGCCTTCCTGATAACCAATATCTCTTGTTGCCAGTTCTGTCTCGACCAAGTTCAAGATCGCTGGGAAATAGGCTGCGTCTGACATGAAAAAGTCACCCGGCATCAAGAATTCTTGATGATGTGCGTCATAATTGTATGAAAAGGAATCCATCCAGGGATTCGGGCTGATGGCGATGTAGGTCGTAATCGGCACATAAACACTAAACAACCCATCCGATTGGTAGGTGATTTCATAATCGATCTCCAGGAAACTGGCCGCCGCCATGGAATCATCAGGTCGCTGTGCATCACTTTCTTCCACTTCACGCAAGAACACCTCCAGCACGACCTCAACCAAATAATCCATTTCATTATTAAATGGAGAGATAGCCTCTGAGACACCTTCCATGTAGGGGTATCGAATCTCAATCTCATATAGCGGATCAACTGATTCAAGCACCATCGTTCGTTCTATCATAGTGATATCGAGGGAGGTTTCATCGGTGTCAACGATCAAATCATCCAGTACCTGATCCATGGGTTCTGCCTCAGCTGGTTCCTGTTCTTGATCGAATGGGACGAAATCCTCAATGTCTGGCAGTGCTTCCATCATTTCAGGCAAAGCCTCTTCTACCTGGGGCAAGAATTCCAGGGCTCTATCAAGGATATTCGTAAAAGAGCACGCTGTTAAAAAAAGGCTAAGCAACACCAAAATGACAAATAATTTCTTGTTCACAGGTCTACCTCCATTTATTGAGTGATTAAGTTTGCATGATTTTCCCAATTAAAAGTTGATTGCCTGGCATGGGGGGGACAAACCAGGCAATCTCAGGGAGGAAACCACCATTGCCATCCGTTTGAACATTTACGTCCAGCAGATTTCCTGGTGGAAGACACACGTCATACCAATAAAAGTTCGTGTCTTTATAATACTATACTAGATTTCAAAGCCCAATATATTAAATTTAAATTAGAGTTTTATAAAGTTTACCCAATTTGTAATATTAGTTGTTTCCTGTTGTTGGTGGATGTCCCCGGCGAAAGAGCTGTTCCCAGTCAGCCACTTCGTCCTCGCTGAGCAATCGGTTGCGTGGGTCAAGCTCAGGTTCTTCATCCGCCAACATCGCCCATTCTGCAGCAAAGGCTTCAGCAGTCACCACCCTGGCATGGACGGCCCGGGCAGCTGCAACCACCTGGCGGTCAGAGCTGACCACGGTTAGATTCCTGGCACGTTTACCCAAGCTTTTCAGACGTGCCATGATAGCTGCATCAGCCGTTGTGCCTATGGGCACAAAATGCGCCTGCACCAGGCCGTGTTGCTGCGTTCCTGTCCAACCCGCGGGTGCCCGGTCAAAGTAAACCTCAACCTTTTTTCGTCGCAGGCGGCAGAATTCCTGCAGCATGCGGATCAACCGCGCTTCATCGTCAGGATCAGAAAGGTCCACCTCGGGCATGTGGGGGACCAGGTTGTGTCCGTCTATCAAAAAAACCATGTCATAATTCTATCGCATCCACACGCCTGCTCCAAGAAACTATAGACATCGATCCAGACAGAAGATTAACAAGGACGGTTTGTTACCAAGCCCAGGTTTGCGTTAAAATAAGAGACGATAACAACCAAGGCAGAGGAGTGTTATTCATGCCAGACAACACACATCAAGAGATTAACTGGTCGCCACCCCAGGGATATACCCAGGTCGACTCCCAGGTACCGGGGGTGATCGTCTACGCCCCGCAGCCAGAGCGATTGGAACATGACCAGGCGGTCAGTTACGACTGCCCAAATTGCGGTGCGAATATTGCCTATGACGTCGCGGCAGGCGGCGTTTCCTGCGAGTATTGCGGTTATGCTGCGCCGGTGGCTGCCGAACAGGTAGGTCGAAATGCCGAAGACTTCGAGTTCACCCTGGAGACGTTGACCCAAGCCCGTCGTGGCTGGGGGACGGAACGCCAGCTGCTGCACTGCGATTCCTGCGGTGGCGAGCTGTCCCTCTCCGCAGGTGCGCTGACCACAACCTGCCCTTTTTGTGCTTCAAACCAGGTCAACGTCATCACCAGCCCGGAAGAAACCCTGCGGCCGCGCTTCCTGGTGCCCTTTAAAATCAAACCTGATAAAACCGTTTCTTTAGCTAAAACATGGCTGGGCAAGGGCTGGTACCATCCCGGTGCATTGGCAGAGAATGTGGTCGTGCGACGCTTTTTGGGCCTGTACCTGCCCTTCTGGACTTTTAATGCCGCAGTAGACGCCCGCTGGCGGGCAGAGGTTGGCTACCAAAAATCCGAACGGCGCTATAACGCACATACGAAACGCTGGGAGACCCGGACGCGCACTGTATGGAAATGGGAAAACGGCCGTGTGCACCTTGATATTGATAATCTACTCGTTTCAGGAACTGCCCCTAAACACATCAGCCATCATATACTCCATCAGCTTTATCCCTTTAACATGGATGAGCTGGTAGCCTACCGGCCCGATTTTCTGGCCGGCTGGCAAGCCCAAGCCTATGAGACCACCCTGACAGAAGCCTGGGAAATTGGCAAAAACACCATCAGGGGAAAAGCTAAGAAAGCGTGTTACCAGAGAATCGCCTCAAACCAGGTCAGGAATTTCACCATGAGCGCAGATTTCTCCGATGAATCCTGGCGCTATATACTTTTACCCGTTTACCTGGCAGCTTACCGCTATGAGGACAAAGTCTACCAGGTGATGGTCAATGGACAGACTGGCGTTGTTGCCGGCAGTAAACCCGTTGCCTGGTGGAAGATCTGGCTGGCAATCGCTGCCTGTCTTGCCCCTGGCGCCCTGTTGACCCTGATTGGCTTACCGCTGACACTGGTGGGCGGCATCGGGATCATCGCCATTGCCCTGGGCATCTTCCTGTTCGTGATTGGTGTGATCATTGGTTTCTCACTCTTCAACACAGCCAGGAAATCGGAGGCATCATGATGGTAGAACACCCCCCCACCGAAGAAATTATTGAAGAAAACCAAACGCTGTGGCACACAGACCGTCAACCCGCTGGCTGCAGCCATTGCCACCGGGTCTACCTGGTGGCACCAGCCTATCGTGGCGCGTCTTGCCCGCTCTGCCGGCAAGGGGCTCTCGAAGCCCAACCTGCACACATGCGCACAGCACAGCCAGAAAAAATACTATCCTTCCGGGTCAGCAGGAAGGATTTGCTGCCAACTTATCAAAAGTTCGTCTCCGGTGTGTGGATTAAACCCGAGGACTTCAATCCTGAATCCCTTCTGCAAAACACCCGCCCGGTCTTCTGGCCGCACTGGCTGGTCGATAGCGATGTAACCGGCAGCTGGGAGATGGAAGCGGGCTTTGATTACCAGGTTGAAAGTGCCAAGGAAGTTTACAATAATGGTCGTTGGGAATCTCGTAAGCAAATTGAAAACCGGGTGCGCTGGGAACCCCGAGTCGGGATGATGAACACCCGCGTGGAGAATGTGGTCACACCCGCCCTGGAAGAACATGAAAACCGACTGCAAATGACGGGTAACTATCACCTGAAACGAGGCACTGACTTTGATCCCACCCTGCTTGGTGGGGCCTTCCTTGAACTGCCGGATATCCCCCCAGAGGACGCCTGGCCCCTGGCACGGCCGCATGTCGATAAATCCCTGGCAGAAGTCAGCAAAAAAGCAGCCGGTGCCCAGCATTTTCGGAATTTCTCCATGACGGCCAGGTTCTCCAACCAGAACTGGACTGAGTTCTTCCTGCCCATGTACACCACCTATTACACCGACGACGAAGGTCAACCCCAAATCGTGATCATCAACGCCGAAACCGGGACCATTCGTGGTCCTCGCCTCGCTTCCCGGAAGCGCGGCGCTCGTATTGCCTGGACGATGGCAGCCGTCGCAGGCGCCCTGTTCCTGCTGGCATTGATTGGTTTACTGCTCACCTTCGCCATCCCGCCAATGGGGTTAATTGCCGGTTTGCTGGGCCTCCTGGGCCTCGGCGTTTCCGTGTTTGCTATTGTTACGGCGGTTTGGCCTGCCCAGTGGAATCGCAAGCAAACCGGTCCCCGTGTTGTCAAAAAGGAATAAATAAGGGTGAAGCCCATCCATCCCGAGCGCTTCCAGTCACTGGTTCAAGAAGCCCAAACGACACCCTTCGCTGGCTGGGATTTCACCTGGCTGACGGGCAGGATGCACCAGGAAGAACCGCCCTGGAACTATCCTGACCTGGTTCAGTCACACTTAGGCGGCGTAAATCGCCTGCTGGACATGGGTACCGGTGGGGGAGAATTCTTAGCCTCGCTGAATCCGCTACCTCTCGAGACCCACGCCACGGAAGCCTACCCACCCAACCTGCCAATCGCCCAGGCGCGCTTATCCCCGCTTGGTGTAACGGTGCACAATATTACAGAAGGTTCACCTTTGCCCTTCAAAGATCAGTACTTCGACCTGGTGATCAACCGCCATGAGAGCTACGACCACCAGGAAATCTATCGCATTCTCAGACCAGGCGGGCTGTTTATCACCCAACAAGTTAGTGAACTGGATAACCTGGAGCTCAACCTGCTCCTTGAGGATGAGAAAGCCCACAATTTAACCGATTGGGGATTGGAATCGGAAGTATTTCACCTATCAGAGGCCGGGTTAAGCATAATACGGGCAGAAAAAGCAGCCCTTAGAAGCACCTTTAAGGATATTGGTGCAGTGATCTACTACCTCAAGGCCATCCCATGGCAAATTGAAGGATTCAGTATAGAAACCCAATTCGATAACCTGGTTCGGTTACACAATTTCATGGAATGGCAGGGTGAATTGATCACGACCGCCCATCGGTTTTTGATCATTGCACGCAAGGAGCCGTTATGAAACCAGCAAAAATCCATCCCGCAGAATGGCTGTACAGCCTGTCTTTTCTGCTGTACCTGTTTGGCAGCTCGTTGGCCCATATCGAGAACGGTCCAGAACTCTCCCTGTGGCTGATGACCTTTGCGATCACCATCACCGCTGCAACCACCCTCCTGCCCGTGGCAGGCATTCATTGGCTGCGGTTTGAACCCCAGGGCAATCGGTGGGGTTATTGGATCGCCATGCTGCTGCAGATCTGTTCCTGGCTCAGTTTTGCCTGGGGAATGTACTTCCGCCTGGGCAGAAACCTGGCACCCTTTCATACCTGGATCATGGTGACCACGTTGCTGTGGGCGGTTTGGCTGCTGACCTTCATCTTCAGCCGCTATGTCCATTCATCCGGAGCATAAGGGCCCAGTCGTGTATACTTATGCCAACGCAGTGATCTGGTTCAAAAAAGAGGTGCCATGCAAAACGTTTACCCATCCACCCATCCCCTGGTCAAACACAAGCTAACCCGCCTGCGTGATGAACGCACCGAGCCTAAAAAGTTTCGCGAATTGGTGCGTGAGCTGGCCGCCCTGCTGGTCTACGAAGCAACCACGGATTTGGCCACCAAACCCGTTCACATTCGTACACCTATGACCGAAACCGAAGGCGAGGATTTACAGGAAAAGATCGGGTTGATCCCCATCCTGCGCGCCGGGCTGGGTATGGTTGAGGGGGTATGGGAATTAATGCCCTCAGCCGAGGTCTGGCACATTGGGATGTACCGCGATGAGCGCACCCTCAAACCCGTTGCTTATTACAACAAGCTGCCGGTCGCGCCAACCGTGGCCGTTTGCCTGATCCTCGATCCCATGCTGGCAACCGGCGGTTCGGCGGTTGCGACCGTGGATATCCTTAAGAAGTGGGGAGTCTCCAAGATCAAGTTCGTTGGTTTGATCGCCTCTCCGGAAGGTATTGCGCGGCTGCACGATGCCCACCCTGATGTACCCATCCATATCGCCGCTATTGATGACCATCTCAACGAGAATGGGTATATCATCCCGGGTTTGGGTGATGCTGGTGATCGCCTGTTCGGAACCTAGCTGCAATATTTATCTACACGAAAAAAGGGTTGCCCACTTGAAGAGCGCTTCGCAGTCAGGACAACCCTTTTCTTTTGTTCAATCCTCAGCTTTGTGATTCTTGCTCCACAATCGCAACCATCGAGGCAGCTTTGACGATGGCAACAAAGGAGTCGGGTTTGAGGCTGGCTCCACCAATCAAGCCGCCGTCAATATCCGACATGGCAAACAGCTCGGCAGCGTTTTCAGGGGTCACGGATCCACCGTACTGAATGCGCATCAGCCCAGCGCGTGCGGCACCAAATTGCGCTTGTAGATATGGCCGGATGACGTCTTTATGGACATTATTGGCATCATCAGGAGTCGCCGCCCGGCCGGTGCCAATCGCCCACACCGGTTCGTAAGCGATCGTGATGGCTGCGGCCTGTGTCTCGGTAATGCCTTCCAAGCCCTTCTGCAGCTGGCGGGTGACCACCGCTTCGGTCTGCCCGGCTTCGTTCTCTTCCAGGGTTTCACCAATACACACAATCACATCCAGTCCTGCTGCTAAACCAGCCTTCAGGCGTTTGTTCACCGTTTCATCCGTCTCGCCAAAAAATTTTCGGCGTTCCGAATGGCCAACGATCACAAAGTCACACAACTCTGCCACCATATCCGGGGCTACCTCACCGGTGTAGGCGCCAGAGGTTTCCCAGTACAGGTTCTGAGCGCCAACCTTGATACCCGTTCCCTGACACAGCTCAACCATGGCTGGCACTGCCAGGTAGGCAGGCGCCACACCCTTATCGACATTCTCGATGGCTTCCAGCTCAGACATCATTGCACGCATTAATACCTGCGCGTCAGCGATGGTCTTATTCATTTTCCAGTTTCCAGCAACAAAAAATCTACGCATGTTCACTCCCGTATTAAATAACCAATTTCCATTAAGATTTTACCAGTAAATGACACCCAACACGATTTATGTCAGGCTTGTGATACGTTTCTTAAGAAGTTCACCCCAATGCCATCACTTTTTAGATGCTGTCAACCACAGTTCAGAAAGGAAAGGCAGTTTCAACTTAAGAGTTAATGAGATTAAAGCTTGTTCGTAAGCATCTTATCATCCAGCAATGAACAAACCCTACATCATATGGGATAACAGCATGGTCGCCGTGCCAAAGTAAATAAACAAACCGGTGATGTCCTTGATGGTCGTGATCAGCGGACCTGATCCTGCCGCCGGGTCGATCCCCATTTTGGTCAGGGAGAAGGGAATCAGGAATCCCAAAAAGGTGGCGATAATGATCGTCAGCGTTAAGGATATGCCAACCACCAGGCCAATCGTTGGATCGCCTTGCCAGACCATAGCCAGCACCCCAACAATCAAACCCAATAAAGCACCCATTCCAAAACCTATCGCAATTTCCCGCAAGAGATGTTTACCGATTTCATAGGGATCGATATGCCCCAACACATAACCACGGATAAAAATTGAGGTGGACTGCAGCCCGGCATTGCCGCCCATATCCATGATCACGGGGATGAACAGGGCCAAAATTACCACAGCTTCTAGCAATCCTGAAAACATCTCAATCACCGCACCGGCCATCATCCCGCCGGCCATCGTGATCACCAGGAACGGCGCCCGCACTGCCCAAGACCGCCAGACGGGACCTCGCACCAGGATATCGCTTCTGGGGCCATCTTTGACCTTTGCCGCCAGAATACCAGCTCGTTTATAAATATCCTCGGTTGTTTCTTCCTGTAGGACTTCCATCGCGTCATCGGCCGTGATCACACCCAGGATGCGTCCCTCCTCATCAACCACGGGCAGCGCCAGCAAGTCATAGCGGTTCAGGATACGTGCAGCCAACTCCTGGTCTTGATCAACGCCAATCGAGACGATTTGAGACTTGGCAATTGACTTCAAGGACTCTCGAGGATGCGCCCGAAGAAGGTCCGCCAATCGGATCACGCCCGTCAGCCGGCCGTGTTCGTCCACCCCGTAAATATAGGGGATCTCTTCATCCTGGGCAGGCTGTGTTTTCAAGCTGCGCAGCATCTCCCGGGCGGTCGTTTCCTCTGGAAACAAATAAAATTCGGAGGTCATCAAACCACCGGCACTATCGTCCGGGTATCTCAGCAACGGCCGCACCAGTTCCTCTTCAGGTAACTTCAAAATGATTTGCTGCCTTAATTCTGGATCAATATCTCCCAGCAAGTCAGCGGCTTCATCCGGTTCCATTTCAGACAACACCTTGACCAGCATCTCCGGTTCCAGGCTTTCAGCCAGCTGCGCGGCATCGCGATCGCCTATTTGTTCAATGATATCGGCCACATCACCAGCACCGGCCACAGGCAATAACGCCTGCTGCTGTTCAAGATCAAGAGATTCATACACATCTGATTTATCAGCGGGCAACAGCGTGCTGAAAAGCGCTCCTACCTCTTTCCAACGACGAGCCTTGATCAAGTTAAGAACCTGGTTGATATTTCTTGTGCGATTCTGTTTTGGCATAATAATTCCTTTTACATCCTATCGGAAAAGTTCAATTCACCTGAGGTTGGCAATAAATAGGGAAGCAAACGAGAAGTAAATGAGCATCCCAGTAAAGTCGTTGATCGTTGTTATAACCGGTTCTGATGCAACCGCCGGATCTATCCCGATTTTATTGATTAATAAAGGCACCAGGAAGCCTAATGCTGTCGCCAGTGTCATCGTGCACAATAACGCCAGACCGACCACCAAACCAATGGTGATGTCACCCTGCCACAAGGCGGCTATGAGGCCTGCCAATAAACCAAGCATCAAGCCCAAGCCCAGCCCCACACCAATTTCCCTCAAGAAATGCATCCAAAAATCTTTTGGGTCAATATGACCAAGCACGTAAGCCCGGATAAAAATCCCCACCGATTGTGTACCACTGTTACCGCCCATATCCATCACCACCGGGATGAAGAAAGCCAGGACGACCACGGTCTCAAGTGCCTCTTCAAACACCCCGATCACACCGCCGGCCAACAATCCGCCGACCATAGTAAGCAATAAAAAAGGAATACGGGCCATCCAAGACTGCCAGATTGGGCCCCGTACCATCAGGTCGCTCTTAACCGACTGATTATCCCTGGTGGAAACGATACCAGCGCCCTTATAAATATCTTCGGTGGCTTCTTCTTCAAGGGCAGCGATGGCATCATCAACCGTGATCACACCCAGCAAATGTCCTTTCCCATCAAGCACAGGCAGCGCCAGCAGGTCATAGCGGTTGAGCAGCTGCGCGGCAATCTCCTGGTCCTCCTCGGGGTCAATCGACACGAACTGGGTATCAATGATGGCCAAAAGCGGTAGTTCCGGGTGGGCACGGATCAAGTCTGCCAGCCGGGCAATTCCCGTCAGGCGTCCCTCCTCGTCAACAGCATACACATAGGGAATCTCCTCATCCTGGAATGGCTTGGCACGAATATGGTTAAAAATAGTCCCGACATCTGTCTCTTCGGTGAAGACATAATAATCAGATGTCATCAAACCGCCGGCGGTATCATCTGGATAGCGCATTAAGGTTCGAATTTCAGCAGCGTCGGTGATCCGTTTCAGAGACTGCCGGCGAAGTTCAGGGTCAAGATCTCCCAAAAGATCCGCCGCTTCATCTGGTTCCATTTCATTAAGAACCTTCACCAAAGCCCGCACATCCAGTTTACCTGCCAGGTTGGCGGCATCATCGTCATCCAGGAATTCCAGGATGTTGGCAGCCTGACTAGTTTCAACGAGCTTGATTAGCCTGAGCTGGTCCTCAATGGGCAGATCTTCAAAAATCTCAGCCTGGTCGGGAGGAAGAAGGGGAGCAATCAGCGCTACTGCCTCATGACGTTGACCTTGTTCAAGCAGTTTTTGAACCTCGTTAATGATTTGTTGTAACTGTTCTTCAATCATGGCTATCTCCTCTGCGCCTGCTCGCAGGACGACGATGTGGTTTGTGTGGTCACGGCAATTCTTGCCGTTTTGATTTTATCAAAAAATCGGGCAAAATAGGGTGTTTATTGAAATATCCCTGAATATTGCTTCGACGGCGATAGACGGTGCCGATTTATTAAACACACAATCTATGCCCGGGTTATGCCAATAATGCTTACGGCCCACAGAATATTTTACGAGCAGGTTTTAGGTTTGTCAATTAATTGGGGTGGGATAGTGAAGCGTGAATTGTGAATCGTGAATGGTGAGTGGTGAATAGTGAATTGTTGTTCAATTGAAGAATTAATACCAAGCATAAAAATCAACCTCATCAATATTCTGTCACTGCGAGCCGTCGCCAGGGAGCGTGGCAGTCTCTTTTTTTCGGCAATATGAAATTCACATCCCGCCCTACAAACTAAAGGTGTTTTGCTCCGCTCCAGGCAGGCGTACGTTTCCCGCCCTACATGTACCATTGTCGCTGCAAGGATGTCCCAGAAGGACAACGAAGAAGTCTCATGATCTCAAATCCCCTC
>SLIC01000021.1 GCA_007135845.1 Candidatus Brevefilum sp. | reverse complement strand
TGCGCCACTGGTAGTGTCGGGCTTGGGTGTACAGCGAACCAGGAAACCAACCCCATGGGGTTCACGCCGGCGTTCAAGGATCGCTTCAACAAGATAGCGCTGCCCTTCCCATTCCAGGGCACGTGGTTTTTCGGGATAGGTGCTGCCGGCATAGCATTCCACATCAGGACTCATCATTTTAATTCAGAATCATCTCCTAAGAAAAACTCACCTTGCATACCGGTGATCTTTATATTATGGCCGATCAACGAGGTTTCAAGCCTGCTGTTGGTGATCTGCGTCTCAGATCCAATGATCGAATTTTTGATGATGCTGCCCTCAACGATAGCACCTTCGCTTATTGATACATACGGACCCAGGATGGAGGCGGTGAGGCGTGCTTTGGGATGGATATTGACCGGCGGCACAATGACAACATCTTCGAGGTGTGTCCACTGGTTGCTGTTATCTCTACCGTGATCCATCATATAGCGATTGGTCTCAAGAAGCGCGTCCGTTGTGCCTGCATCCAGCCAGGTTTCGACTTTTTCTGTCCGCATTTTAAGGCCGCTCTTCAGCATGATGTTGATTGCGTCTGCCAGGTAGTATTCGCCTTTCAATGAAATATCTTGCTCAATTTGCTCTTCAATGGCTTCGATTAATTTTTCAGCTTCCTTAAAGTAGTAACAACCGACCACAGCCAGGTTATTATCCAAGTCTTGGGGTTTTTCGGTCAGCATGGTAACCCACCCTGCTTCGTTCACCTCAGCGACACCGAAACGACGTGGGTCAGGGACCGGTTTGACCCAGGCAATTGCATCGGCAGTTTCATCGGCAAGGAATGAAAAATTATTTTCAATCAGTGTATCGGAGAAAGCCATCAACATCGGCCCATGCAGGAATTCACGCGCCTGCCAAAAGGCGTCCGATTGACCGATCATTTCGGGTTGGATCGGGTAATCAACATGCCAGTCCGGGTAGTGGCTGTGGGTATAGGCCTCTATCTGGTCCCCCATTGTTGGTCCCAGAATGAAGACAAATTCTGCCTTGTCGAAATCTGGTACGGTGCGAAACATGTCCAGAACATAGTCCAGAACCGTCTTACCCGCCAGGGGAACAAGGGGTTTGGGCTTACTCCAGGTGAGGGGACGCAGGCGGGTACCAAAACCTGCCATCGGAATCACAATTTTTAACGGTTTGGATGTCACTTGATCTCCTTATCTGGTCTGTGGGTATAAACCTTGTTTTTGATTAATGCCATTCTTTTATTTCCACCACTGGCCAAGCTGGGCAGCAGTTGATTGCCAATTTGATTGTTAGGCCATTTGATCATGATTCGTTCACATAAAACCAGGCCCATATTGCCTAAGCTCAACTTTCACCTATTTCAATCATACCCGAAAGTGAGTGACAAATCTGGTGCGCCATGTGGGTTGATCAGCAAAGCTTTAGCCTCCTTAGTGATCATCACCGTTGAGATGAGCTCGGCAGGTTCATTTATGCATATTTCATGGTTATTATAATATGAGTGCTCAAATCGTATGGGGCGTAATTGCAAATGAGGTCTTATAGCACTTGAAATAAGTGATTTTGTTATTCTTTTTTACTTACGGTCGATTAATTGAATAAAGGCAGCGTACAGAAATGACTGGATATTACAATAATCCTGGTTAGTGCCTCGAATCAAATTAAACAACTATCCATTGAGACAGCTTGCCGTTGATCGCTGGTTTCTTCTGTTCTTAAGGAAGGCTGTTTTCTGATAAGATTGAGACGTTGTGAAAATTTTTGGAGACTACATGCAAAAAAGCGGTTTATTATCCAGTATCCATCTCATTGACCAAAAACGGCTGCTAACCTATGCTGTCTGTTATTTCTCAGTTGGGATCGGCGTTTCTGCGCTCGGACCACTGCTGCCCTTCCTGGCTGACAATGTCAACGTCTCATTAGGGCAGATCAGTTTTGCCTTTACGGCTCAAAACCTGGGCTACCTGATCGGATCGCTTGGCGGCGGCTGGTTGTATGATCGCTTTAAGAGCCATAAGCTGATGGCAATTTCACTCTTCCTGATGGTGGTGACGGGATTGTTGATCCCGGTGATGGCCGGGTTTTCTGGTTTGCTTGTTGTCCTGTTCTTTTTTGGGCTGGGTGTGGGAACCATAGATGTTGGCGAAAATCTCAACATGGTGTGGATATTTAAATCTCATGTGACCCCTTATTTGAATGCAATCCATTTTATCTTTGGACTGGGTGCATTTTTTACACCCCTGATCATTACAACCATAATGGCTTGGACTGGCGGCATCCTCTCCTGGGCAATTTGGACGCTGGTGCTGATCTTCTGTCCTGGATTCATTGGGCTATTGACGTTAAAATCCCCTGTGAACACCGCTTCAGCTGAAACCGCAGGCCGCAACCAGGATCACAATGTTGGATTAATTGCCTTAATTATCGTGTTATTCTTTCTAGCGGTTGGAGTGCAGATTGGCTTTGGTGGCTGGATTTTCACTTATGTCTCGGAACTGGGGATTGCGGAAATCGCCGCGGCTTCGTTAATGACATCGTTATTTTGGGGCTGTCTCACACTGGGGCGTTTGATTGCCATACCTGTATCTAAAAGGTTTTCCCCAGGATCCATGATCCTTTTCAACAGCGCTTTGTTAGTGCTCGTTTTAGGTTTGTTTCTGATCTGGCCTAACAACCCTGCTATGATGTGGGCAGGTTCTGCCGGGATGGGCTTCGCAACATCGATATTATTTCCAACCTTATTGTCCTTTGCAAAAACCAGGATGAATCTGACAGGTCGGATAACGGGCTTGTTTTTCATGGGCGCCAGTATCGGCATGATGGTGATGCCAATGCTGCTTGGGCAGGTATTTGATACTTTTGGCGGCTATGAAATGATGATGGTTATGTTTACTGCTGCCATGCTTGGGCTGCTGATCATGATCTGGTTAATTGTGAAACGATGAGTAAAGCCGCCCATCTGTGTTTGTTTTGCGTCCAGCAATCAAAAATGCCTAGCTGACCCCCTTGCCAGGCCGCGATGATTCTCTGTTTGTTAATGATTAACCTATCGAGTGATAATATTCCTCACCGGTCAAATTGTTGCTTGCCTGTCTTAATCTAACATAATGCTGCAAACATAATTGCCAACAGGGGCTTGAGTCTCCCCTACACAACACATCTGAATCCCAGGGCGAAGCGCTTTTGTCGATTAAGGGTTATCCCAACGCGAGAAGCTCTTATACTTTATCGGTTTTTTTGATTTTTTCATTCACGAAGATGCTGCTGATCCCCAAGCCAGTTGCTGTTAGGTTCCACAGTTTGCAATCACCTGGCCATTTTCTTCCTGGAGGGTGTCACGCAGGATATGGGTTAGTTCGCTGAAGGTATCAGAATAGCGCATTTCCGGCGTGCGCGGCCGGGGAAGGTCAACCCGCAGTTCGCGAATAATGCTACCCGGTCGGGCGGAGAGCACCAGCACCT
>SLIC01000268.1 GCA_007135845.1 Candidatus Brevefilum sp. | reverse complement strand
TGTCAAACAGCCTGGAGCTTCGAGGTAAGTATTTATTGTATTGTGGTGTGAGGTATAATTTCTGGTGGAGGTACAATGCCGACAAATCCGACCAGAGATAGAATAAATCCAGAATCCATAGACACCACACCTGTTCGTCGACCAAACTGGATCAAGGTGCGAGCTCCCAGTGGCGAACAATACCAAGACCTGCAACACTTGATGCGCAGCAAAGCGCTGCACACGGTGTGTGAAGAAGCAGGCTGCCCAAACATGGGTGAATGCTGGGGAAGCGGCACTGCCACCTTCCTGTTGCTGGGTGATGTGTGCACCCGCACCTGTGGATTTTGTGATGTCAAACACGGCCGCCCAGATTATTTAGACTGGCAGGAACCGGAGCGCGTTGCCCAGGCGGTGATGCAGATGCAGCTGAAACATGCGGTCATCACCAGTGTCAACCGGGATGAACGCCGGGATGGCGGTGCACCGATTTTTGCGATGGTGATCCGCCGTATCCGCCAACTGCAGCCGGGCTGCTCGATTGAAGTTCTCATCCCTGATTTTAAAGGGCGTGTGGAAGCCCTGCGCATTGTGATGGCTGCCAGGCCAGAGATTCTCAATCACAATGTAGAAACTGTGCCGCGGTTGTTCAAGAAAGTCCAACCCCAGGATCGTTATGAATGGTCTCAAGCCATCCTTTCTTATGCGAAACAGCTGGACCCGGAGGTGCTGACCAAGTCTGGCATCATGGTTGGTTTGGGTGAAACCTTTGAAGAAGTTCAATCCACAATGCGAGATTTACGCAATTGGGGTGTCGATATCCTCACGATTGGACAGTACCTGCAGCCAAGCCGAAAACACCTGCCCATCGAGCGCTACTATACCCTCGATGAATTTGATGCTTTACGCGATTATGGACTAGATTTGGGCTTCCAATGGGTTGAAAGTGCACCCCTGGTGCGCTCTTCCTATCATGCGGGTGAACAGGTACGAGAGCTTTCTGCTGTCCATCGAAAACTATATGCCTAAGGGAAATTGCGAGATAAAAAAAAGAGACATCCCCCATGTGAGGATGTCTTTTTATTTTGGCCTTTGTTGCTGCAGGGCGGTCAGTCATTTATGCTAAAATAAACCTGTATTCACCTGAGATTTGTAAAACAAATGGAGGTTTTACCGTGGAAGTCAAAAACATCAAGATTGAAAAACCCTTAGAGATCAATTTCATCCTGGGGCAATCGCATTTCATCAAAACGGTTGAGGATATCCATGAAGCCCTGGTTTCTACAGTGCCAGGCATTAAGTTCGGCCTGGCATTTTGTGAAGCCTCAGGGAAGTGCCTGGTACGCTGGAGTGGAACGGATGATGAGATGATCGCCCTGGCTAAAGACAACGCCATGGCGCTTCGGGCCGGGCATGCATTCATCATTTTCCTGGCAGAAGGTTTTTATCCTATCAACATTCTCAACCAGCTAAAGTCTGTACCTGAAGTCTGTCATATTTTCTGTGCCACAGCCAATTCAACCAACGTGGTGGTTATGGATGTCGGCGAAGGCCGCGCCATCCTGGGTGTGGCGGATGGCAAACGCACGGAGGGCATTGAGGATGAAGCGGATATTGCCTGGCGGAAAGACTTACTGCGGACAATCGGTTATAAGCTCTAACTTGCAAAAGTAAAAGCTCTGTATTTGTTTATTGATGTTTTTCGGGAAAAACAGGCATAAATGACCAAAACTGATTTCATCATTGATTTTGAGCCGATTGGCATGCGCATTCAAGCTGAGTCGGAAAAGAGTCTGTTAACCCTCGCCCAGGAAGCCGGCATTTCACTCAGTGCCGTGTGCGGTGGTGCAGGTGTTTGTGGGGCATGTAAAGTAATCTGTGTTTCAGGATCGCTATCTGATGTCCAGGCTGAGGAGCGAGCTGTATTCAGTGAGACAGAATTACAAAAAGGCTGGCGTTTAGCCTGCATGGCTTACCCCCAGGCTGATATGAAAATTGAGATTCCACCAGAATCGATGACGACCACCCAACGCCTGCAAATTGAAGGGTCAGGGCGGAAAATTCAGCCATCACCGGCAGTTCACGTTGAGAAGTTTTCACTGGCAGTGCCAAACCTGGAGGATTTACGCGCTGATTGGGAGCGCTTTACGACAGAAATGGGTTTTAACCCCCAAGACTATCAATCTGTTCCTTTACCGGTGATATCACAGTTTTCTACCCGGATGCGGGCAGATGGTTGGTCTGGCAGGGTGGTTTTATCTCAAGATCAGCAAGTGATTGGGTTCCTGAGTGAAGAGCAGGCTTGTTACGGTTTGGCAGTGGATATCGGCACCACCAAGATGGCCGCTTTCCTGGTGGACCTGGAAACCGGAAAAACTGTGGCTAAGTCAGCAGCGATGAACCCCCAAATTCGCTATGGTGAGGATGTCGTCAGCCGGATTGCCTATGCCAACCAGGGATCAACCCAACGGCAAAACCTGCAGTCATGTTTGGTGGATGGCATTAACAAGCTGATTGAAAGCATGTGCCCATCAGTTGGCGGTGAACCAGCGCAAATCGCAGATTTTGTGGTGGTTGGTAATACGGCCATCCATCACCTGTTTACGGGTTTGCCCGTCAGCCAGTTGGGAGAAGCGCCGTATGTGCCTGCTGTTCGGCAGGCGCTGCAGTTTCCTGCTCGTGAGATCGGGTTGTTTGGGGCACCCGGGGCAAATGTTTATATGCCGCCCAATATCGCTGGGTTTGTAGGTGCGGACCATGTGGCGATGCTGCTGGCGAGCGAAATTACTGGAAACCACCATGTGACCCTGGCGCTGGATGTCGGCACCAATACAGAAGTTAGTTTATCCAAAGACGGGCGCATGGTTAGCTGCTCGTGTGCCTCTGGGCCGGCATTCGAAGGCGCTCATATTTATGCCGGCATGCGAGCATCACCCGGAGCGATCGAGCGAGCCCGGTTTTATAACCACGGCTGGCATGTTGCCACAATTGAAGATGAACCGCCCGTGGGCATATGCGGTTCGGGCATCCTGGATGCGGTTGCCGAGCTTCTGGAAAGCGGTCAGATTGACGCTGCGGGGCGATTTACCCAGCTAACTGCTGGGCGGGTGCCCCATGCTAAGGGAGATGCGATTGTGCTGGTGCCGGGGTCAGCATCCGGTACGGGCAAGGATATCCTGGTCACCCGCGCGGATATCCGCGAGATCCAGCTGGCGAAAGCGGCCATCCGGGCTGGTATCAATGCTTTGCTCAGAGCGACGTCGACGGCACCGGATGAAATTGATCGATTTGTCATCGCCGGCGCCTTTGGCACATATTTGAACCTGAACAGTGCCATCAGGATTGGTATGTTCCCAGCGCTGCCCCGGGAACGCTTTCACCAGGTGGGGAATGCGGCTGGAGTCGGCGCCCAGGAGATGCTGATTTCTATCGGGAGCCGGCTGGAAGCTGCCGCAATCCTGGGGGATATGGACTATATTGAACTAACCACGGACCCGGGATTTATGGAGTCCTATGTCGATGCGA
>SLIC01000087.1 GCA_007135845.1 Candidatus Brevefilum sp. | reverse complement strand
GCTGCTGGACATGTCTGTGCCGTGATGGGTTACTGGGAATACCCGCCCATTGCCGATCAATATCAAACACCCATTGTGGTCACCGGGTTTGAACCGCTTGATCTTGTCAGTGGAATCTATCAAACGGTAACCTTGCTTGAAAAGGGAACGGTTGACGTAGAAAACGCTTACTCCCGCGCAGTGACATTTGAAGGCAACCAGGTCGCCCAGGGTCTAATTTCACAGGTTTTTGAGCCCGTTGACCGAAATTGGCGTGGCATTGGCACCATTCCAGAGAGTGGCTATGGGTTGCGGGAAAACTATGAATTCTTTGATGCCAACCATCGCTTTGACACAGCAGATATTCAAACTGCTGAATCCGAACTATGTATAGCCGGTCTGGTTCTCCAAGGCATCAAAAAGCCAATCGAATGCCCAGCATTCGGATCCTTATGCACCCCACAATCACCACTTGGTGCACCCATGGTATCTGCTGAAGGTGCTTGCGCCGCCTATTTCCAGTACAAAAGGGGTACTTAATGGCACCTGAAAACAAACAACCCCTCAATTTGCAGGGTCTGGTCTGCCCGGTCCCCCATACCCATAAAGAAACCGTCGTAATTGGTCATGGAAGCGGCGGTTCTATGACGCGCGATATCATCCAGAACATTTTCCAATCTCGGTTGGGCAATGAATACCTGGCAGAGGACAATGATGCTGCCAGGATACACCTGGCTGGCAAAGATCATGCGGTCGCCATTTCAACCGACTCACATGTCGTTTCACCGCTGTTTTTCCCTGGCGGTGACATTGGTCGGCTGGCTGTTGCCGGGACTGTCAATGATGTGGCGATGCTTGGGGCAGTACCGAAATTCCTAACAGCAGGGTTTGTGCTTGAAGAGGGGTTTTCAATTGAATCGCTTGAAAGAATTATTGATTCGATTTCAGAAACTTGTCGGGAAGCCCAGGTACAGATTGTCGCAGGCGATACAAAAGTGGTCGAAAAGGGCAAAGCGGATGGTCTTTATATCAACACAACCGGATTTGGACTAATCCCAGATGGCCGCAAAATTGGAGGGCAGTTTGCACAACCTGGGGATGCGGTGCTCATTTCAGGTTCAATTGGCGAACATGCGATTGCAGTGCTGCAAGCCCGGGGAGAACTGGGATTCGAATCTGGGATCCAATCCGATGTGGCACCTTTGAATCATCTGGTTATGGAATTGTTGGATGATGTGCCGATCATAAATGTCCTGAGAGATCCCACCCGCGGCGGCTTAGCAACAAGTCTATACGAAATTGCCTGCCAAAGCCAGGTTAGCATCCACCTTCAAGAGGATCAAATTCCAGTTCAACCAAATGTACGCGTCGCTTGTGAAATGCTGGGGTTCGATCCCCTGTATCTAGCAAATGAAGGAAAGGTCATTATCATTCTTCCTGATAAGTTCGCCGACAAAGCTTTGAACACACTCAAGCAATCACCTCTAGGCACCATGGCTGCCAGGATTGGATCAATTTCCCAGAAGAATCCAGGTCAAGTGCTTCTTCATACTGCCTTCGGAACCACAAGAATGCTGCGAATGCTTTCAGGTGAAATCCTACCAAGGATTTGCTAACAGCTTGACCTTTCGGTAAAGGAAAAACTATAATTATCGACATCTTATTTAGAATCAAAAAGGAAAAAAATGAAAATATCTTACCAGGAAACAACCAACGACTTACTCACACGCATTAATCTCCATGATGCCTATGGCTCACGAGATATTGACAAGTGGATGCTGGAAGTACTGCCACTTGAGCAGGGCATGGACATTCTGGATGTAGGCTGCGGTGCTGGCAAGCAGTGCTTCTCCTACCTGGCCCATCTTAATGGTAAAGCACAGATTACCGGAACCGATGTGTCTGATGAACTGCTGAATAAAGCAAAAGAAGAAAATACAAAATTAGGAAATCGGGTAACCTTCGAAAAAATGGATTTTAACAAAGAATTTCCTTATGCAGAGGGTTCTTTTGACCTGGTCTCATGCTGTTTTGCCATTTACTATGCAGAAGATATCCCCTTCACCATTAAGGAAATGCATCGGGTGTTGAAACCCGGTGGACAGCTTTTCAGTACTGGCCCGATGCCTGAAAACAAACTTATGTTTTATGACATCATCCAGGAAGCAACAGGTAAAACAATTCCACCGATGCCAGGCAGCTCACGTTACGCATCCGAAATCTTTGATTCAGTGAAATCCGAGTTTTCACATGTGGATTTACACATCTTTGAAAACCCCCTGACCTTCCCGGAGGTTGAACCCTTCATCGCTTACACGCGAGCATCGCTCTCTGAAGATCGCTTGCTGTGGAACACGTTCTTTGAAACCAAAGCAGATTTCGAAAAGATCATGACTGCCATCACAGAAGTTGCTGAAAAATGGCATAAACGCGATGGCAGCCTGGTGATGACCAAAGTTGTTGGCGGCATCCTGGCAACGAAGTAGGCTGATATGAATCACAACATGACCTTTTATGGGGATACGGTGTGTTTTATTGGCGCTCACCCTGACGATATTGAACTTGGCTGTGGTGCTCTGATTACCGACATCATCCAACAATCAGATGTGATCTGTGTGACCTTGTCTGACAATCAAAAAAATCCATTACACAAGAATCTGGTCGCTGAGCACTATGCCAGCATGGAAATTCTTGGTGTAAAACCAGAAAATGTCATGCTGCATGATTTCATCACGCGCCGATTAAAGGCAGCCCGTCAAGAAATACTCGAGGTCATGATTGATCTTAAGAACCGCTATCATCCTGAAGTGGTCTTTGTTCACACCGCCAAAGATATCCATCAAGATCATCAAACCGTTACCGAGGAAGCATTACGTGCATTTCGAGGGACCACTTTGTTAGGCTTTGACGTGCTGCGCTCTTCTTATGGTTTCTTCCCGGATTTTCTCGTAGAGGTTTCAGAAGAAGGTGTTCAAAATAAGATCCGCTCACTGAAAGCCTATAAAACTTACGCTGACAAATATTACTTCGATGCGAACATTATCCATGCAACGGCAATACGGCATGGCGCCCTGGCAGAAAGAACCTACGCAGAAGGTTTTGATATCCTGAGGATCGTCGGGGAATTCGGCAGTTAGGCAAACGTGTTTTGGTTATTTAAACGGCTGCTTTTGCAGCCGTTTTTTCATTCCTCAAGAGAATTTGTCTGTCTAACTTGAGTTTAGATTTGATTACAAGGTAAACAAATAGCGCCGCTTCGGTGCAAAGCAGTATACTCACGATGTATTAACCGAATAAAAGCCATTTCTCAATATTCTGAAGAAATGGGTGATGATTCTTTGTGAATTAATAAATTTGATAACCTGTTGGACGGGTAGTATCTTTTTTCGCCTCCCTGAGATGTTTTGAATCAAAGGGAAACCACAGAATATGATCTGGCACCATCCATCCATCTGTCAAATAGACGTTCGTTCGAAACTGAACGGCAACCATTTTTTCGTCCACCTGAACAACAATTCCCCTAACCCAATCACGAAT
>SLIC01000077.1 GCA_007135845.1 Candidatus Brevefilum sp. | reverse complement strand
GTCGTCATTGGTCAATAATATTTGTATTGTTTTTTCGTTCATAGGAAGTAAAACCATTGAATGAATAAAATAGTCAATCTGATTTCCTTTGTATCTTGATGAAATTCAATAATTGGTTTTTTCGTAAGTAAATCACTTTTAATCCACAGCGTCACCCAAGCACTGGGCTGCAAACACCTTGATCTCCTCGACCATCGCCAGCAAGCCATTGGCGCGTTGAGAGGAGAGATGCTTGTTCAGTCCAATTTCCTCAAAAAACACCAGATCAGCTTTGAGCACTTCCTCAGCAGGTTGACCAGAAAAGACCTGCAGCAATAATGCTGCCAGGCCTTTAACAATCAATGAATCACTATCCGCTTTCAGGTAGACCTGTCCCTGGCGACATTTGCGGTGCAACCACACCATTGACTGACATCCCCTGACGACATTTTCATCTGTACGGTATTCATCAGGTAAGGGTTCCTGCTTCTGCCCAAGCTCAATCAGGTAAGCATAACGCTCATCCCATTCAGGTAAAAAGGAAAAATCCTCAACAATTTGTGATTGAATTTCTTTGATAGCAGTCACAGGTCACCTTCGAAAAAGCTTCAAAACCTGGTGAATACCTTCCACCAGTGCATCGATATCCTCGCGGGTATTGTAAAGTGCCAGGGAAGCCCTAACCGTGCCATCAATGCCGAGGGCGGACATGATGGGTTGTGTACAGTGATGTCCGGTCCTGACAGCCACGCCCTTCGTATCCAGCAGCGTTCCCAGGTCATAATGGTGGATACCGTCGATATTGAAAGCCAGGATGCTGGTGCGATGTTTGGCGTTACCATAAATCTCCAGGCCGTCTATCTCCAACAACCTCTTGCGACCATAAGCAAGGACATCATCTTCATGGGCAACAATCTCGTTGAAATCCAGGTCATTTAGAAAATTAATGGCAGATGCCAGACCAATTGGCCCAACAATATTGGGTGTACCAGCTTCAAATTTGAATGGCAATTTATTGTAAGTGGTCTTTTCTGGTGTTACCAGGTCAATCATTTCTCCGCCACCCTGGTAAGGCGGCATGGCATCCAGCCATTTTTCTTTGCCATAAAGCACCCCAATGCCTGTTGGGCCGTAAATTTTATGCCCAGAGAAGGCATAGAAATCCGCATCCATTGCCTGGACGTCATGCTCAGCATGCTGAACAGACTGAGCAGCATCCACAAGAACCGCTGCTCCGGCGTCATGCGCCATGCGGATAATATCAAGTGCAGGATTGATGGTACCGAGCGCGTTTGAGACGTGATTAAAGGCCACAATCCGTGTCTTTTCACTTAGTAAATTTTCATAGATATCCAACCTGAGATCCCCATCCTCATCAAAGGGAATCACCCGGAAGTTAGCCCCCCTGCGTTCACACATCATCTGCCAGGGGACGAAGTTGGAATGGTGCTCCAACCCGGTGACAATCACATCATCACCAGGGTTAACAAAAGCTTCACCAAAAGAAAATGCTACCAGGTTAATCGCTTCAGTCGTCCCTCGTGTAAAAATGACCTCATGTTCATGTTTGGCGTTGATATAGTTTTGAATCTTCCGGCGAGATTTTTCGTGGGCATCTGTTGCCAGGTTTGATAGATGATGCGTCCCACGATGGATATTGCTGTTGTAATGCAGATAATAGTCCATTATCGTGTCAATCACACGTTGGGGCTTTTGAGTTGTTGCAGCATTGTCAAGGTAAACCAGGGGTTTCCCATTAACAGCCGTATGTAAGATTGGGAAGTCTGAGCGGATTTTTTTGATATCCAATGTCATAGAAACCTTCATGATAAATAATAATAATTTTTACACCAATCAATTTTACCCGACATAAGCTCGCTGTGGGAAGCATTGCACAAGGATAGAAAAATCAGATAGGATGTAAGCATCTCTGGATTCCCACTGTTCTCCTTATGCTTCAGTAAAAGGTCGTACGGATCACCGGTTGAAACAATTCCTTACGGTGTGCACAAGCCGGGTCAATGGCGCACTGCTCGCAAATCGGATCTGTCATTTCTGGGCAGTGTTTGCGATTATAGTTGAAAGCAATATAGTCAACTGCACCCATACTTAAACCTGAAGCTTTAATTAATGCTTGGATGGCCAGGTAACAGGTATAGCGAATGGCCCACTCATCTCCAACTGAAACCAGAATTCGCCTGGCAACTTTACTGTGGAGGACTTTATCCTGGATTTCAACCAAACCTGTGCGCAGACAGAAACGCATTACGTGATAGTCAATCACGGGCTGAATTTGTTCAACCTTTGCAATTACCAGGAAGTGCTCAGGCCTTTCCTTCAGAATCATGGCTAACAGGTTGGATTTTTTCCGAAACGGATCTTCTTTGTATCCACCAATATGGTCCAGGATGGACAGGAATGTGGCCAACGGCTTTGATGAACGGTTTGAGGTCTCGATGATGACTTGAGGCGTAAGGCCCATGGCGATCATATCCCTGCCATAGTCCTGTGCTTTTCGTAAGTGTAAATCCAGCGCCGGCATGGGGTCAGAACCATCATCTGCTCGGAACAAGCCTCTCATTTCTGCTTTTGTCATATTTGCTTGCCGCTCTGGTGTGTAAAACATCGGGTCACTGTCAAGCGGTCGCATATAGGCATAAGAAAGATAAGTTGAGCCCTTACAATGATGCCCATCAATGGTCGCAATCAGCGGTTTATCATAACGCCCTTGCCTTGCTTCCCAAAAGCTAAATTGCTGTAAAGTCTGGACAAAGAAGAAGTCCAATGCAGCAGGATGGTGGATGGACGGATAATAGTCACTGACAAAATTAAATGGCGCTGTCTCAGGGATTGATTTAATCACCTCTCCCACACAATCAATTCGATCCTGGTTGACCACAACTCGATCATCTAGTGGGATGTTGGGCGGATCCTGATCAAATAACAAGGCTGTAGGACCCACATGTTCAATCTCCTCTGAAGCCAGTGCGATGGCTCTCCTGGCCGCCATGATGGGATGCCTCCCCTGCAGCAAATTGGATAACGTCGCCCCACAGAATGTGTCCCCAGCACCTGTTGGATCAACCACGCTGGCAGGAACAGGGGGAATTTCTGTTCGTAATTGACCCTGGATAACTATTGCCCCATTTTTCCCGCGTGTAATCATTAATAATTTCCCCGGTTGTGTTTCTGCCAAATCAAGGGAGCCGAACAACACAACCGCTTCCTGTTCGTTTAAGAAAAATACGTCCACGCGTTCAAGCAAATTCCTGACCTTACTCGGGTGTTCTTTAACAAGATTGATGAAACTTCCTGATGAGATCATTTTGGCACCCCGCTCCCGGCAAGCCTCAGCAAAACGAAGCTGCTGCTTCACACTTCCCAATGGGATGATGTGGACGCCATTGTAAACTGAAAGGTCTTGCGGCAATTCCGACGGGTCTAGCCGCGCTTCATCACCAACGAAAAATTCCAGGTAGGTGGCCACTTCATCCTCATGCTTAATGGTAAAGCGGGGCAGATCCTCAACCTTTACAATTGGACCCATCCAGGCTTCCAAGTTCTG
>SLIC01000045.1 GCA_007135845.1 Candidatus Brevefilum sp. | reverse complement strand
ATTGGAGGGGAGCACGATTGCCTTTATTGAAACAAGATGTGATGAGCTGTTAGAGTTGAAACAAATCATGAAAAACCATCACGAAAAAATCCTCAATATCCGGGTTGGGGGGACAGATTTCTCTTCCTTCTTTGGTGTGCGTAGGGGCATAAACTATTCAATTTATGATATTTTAGCAATTAGGGATTGCTTGGCAGATATTATGAATATTTTAAGTAGAGAAGAGGATGAATTCACGATTTCTGGCCCGGTATGGGAATACTTCCTTGCTTATAAAGGCGACGATCTGGATCGTTTATTATCAACAAATGATATTCATGATTCCTTGCTAACCCGTACTCCCATTATCAATGCAGCTATCGACGGCTTATTACGCGAAGTAGTGATTGACAAAGCTAATGGTTTTGTTGGGAAGACAATCATCCATCCATCCCATACCAAGTATGTGAATGCAATGCAAGCTGTGACAAAAGAGGAATACGATGACGCTGTGCAAATTGTCCAAACTGCAGGTGGTGTCATAAAAAGTCTTCACTCAAACAAAATGAACGAAGTTAACCCCCATTATAGCTGGGCGAAGAAGACGCATTCCAAAGCCAATGCTTATGGTGTGATTGAGGATGAAACAGCCTACATTAAATTGGTTTTTGGATAATGGATGAAAAAATGGTTGAAAAATCAGAAAAATGAAGGACATGACTCTTACAGATTATTTTATTGATGGGGTGTATTCATTAACAGCGAAAAACTTCTCTGAGACAACACTCATACAAGCAAAGCAATGTTTATTAGATTATATAGGTGTCACACTGGCAGGCACAAAGATCCTTTCCGAGAAGGGGAGTGCGCTGCTAAACGATTTGGGTTCACCATGTGGTGATGCAACGGTAATTGGGTTTGATAGAAAAACGGACATTCACACAGCAGTCATTTGCAACGGGTTGAGTTCACATGTTGCTGAATTGGATGATGGCCACCGTTTTGGCATGATGCACCCGGGCGCGCCGATTATCTCAGCACTTCTACCCGTTGTGGAGGTGAAGCATTTATCAAAGAATGATCTGTTGCGTGGGCTAATTATTGGTTATGAAACAACGCTAAGTTTGGCCAGCATGATGCAGCCTTATCTCAAAGAAAGGGGCCTGCATGCGACCGCCATCTGTGGGACGATCGGGGCTGCCGCCGCGATTGCATCAGCCTTATGTTTCTCAAAGTCGCAGATGAAGGATGCGATCTCTGCCGCCGCTATAAGCGCAGGGGGATTGTTAAAAGCGATTGAAGATGGGTCTGAATTAAAGCCATATAATGTAGGGCAAGCTGCCCACAACGGGTTAATCGCTGCCATTATGGCGCGTGCTGGTTTCAAAGGTCCCGATGATGTGTTTTCAGGGCCGTATGGTTATCTGGCAGTACTTACTGGTAAACCGGAGTTGACTGCTGAACCGGTTGGGGACGAACCAAACTTTTTCGAACAAGTTTACTTTAAACCTTATGCCGCCTGCCGGCATTGTCATGCCCCTATTGACGCCGCGTTTGCATTAAAAACAAAGAATGATATTAGTATTGATATGATAGATGAGATTGAGGTAAAAGCCTATCAGGGTGCTGTTGAGCGACACGATCACACCGATATCCTGAACATTTCTTCAGCCAAAATGAGCATTCCGTTCAGTGTTGCGGTCGCATTATTTACGGGGAGAGCGGGCATTACTGAGTTTACCAATGAGCACATTCATAACCCTGCTCTCATTCAACTGGTCAAGACAGTCAAAGTTCAAGCTGACCCGGAATTATCTGCATTGGTGCCAGGCTTACGACCGGCGATTTTAAGGATCACAACACAAGACGGTCAATCCTACCAAGCCAGGGTTGATTTACCAAAAGGCGAGCCTGAAAACCCGCTTTCATTACAGGAGTTGGTGCAAAAATTCACCTCTTTGGCCATTTTTGGCGGAAAATCTGCATCACAAGCTGAAGCGATCATTCAATCTGTTTGGAACGATCAAGAAGATCTGTCTGGTTTGTTTAACTTAATCTAAAGTAAGTACAGGAGAGTATCATTATGGATAATACACGATTATTTTTAGAAAAACTGGGCCTGCCAGGCGGGGATGCGTATGATTTGCCCACTTCGACGAAAGCATTTGATGACGGCAGTCGGTACAGGTTTGAAGTACCGGGCATTCAAAGCCCAGGTACAATGAAAGCTTTATTCGTGGCACTCAACAACTTTGGTGTCGCCATCCACCGGGTAACCCAAACAAAGGGCATTCTGTTGTTGACCGATGATGAAATCAGCCAGATGGTAGAGATTGCCCGCCAGCACAAGGTTGAGCTGGTGTTGGCGATTGGACCAAGAGCAACCTATGATACCAGCGCTTCGGTGAACACGCCGGAAGGACAGCGTATGGGTTATCGTTTACGGGGTCAGGAGCAGATTGTGAGGGCAATAGAGGATGTCAGAAGGGCAGTTTCACTGGGTTGCACCTCCTTCCTGATCTACGATGAGGGTTGTCTATGGCTGCTCAACCAGATGCGGGAAGAGGGAGAAATTCCGACAGAAAGCCGGTTCAAGGTGTCAGCGCATTGTGGGCACGGCAACCCATGCTCCGCAAAGTTGCTTGAATCCATCGGTGCTTCCTCCATCAACCCTATTCGCGATATCCAACTGCAGATGTTGGCTGCCATGCGGCAGGCTGTTGATATTCCCCTGGATGTGCACACGGAAAACCCGGCTTCATCAGGTGGGTTCATCCGCCACTATGAAGTGCCCGAGATGATTCGAGTGGCGGCGCCGATTTATTTAAAAACCGGTGGGTCTGTTGCCAAATCGCACAGCTGGGACACATCAGAAGCCGAAGCCGGGCAGCGGGCCAAACAGGTCAGCCTGGTTCAACGGATGATCGATCAGTATTATTCAGACATGCCACTTGACAAGACACCAACTTAAATTGATGTCATGAATATTTCTGTAAAAGTTTCTGAACTTAAGCAGTTATCAATTGATCTGCTTGAAAGGGTTGGGGTTCCTGTGAGTCAGGCTTCGATCATTGCCGACTCTATTGTCTTTGCCCACCAGACTGGTAAAAGCACCCATGGTATCAATCGATTACCCATCTATTTAAAAAAAATCAAGCTGGGATTTATGACAGCAGAGACGAAACTGACCCCAATCATTGATCAAGAGACGATCTCTGTCTACAGTGCCGAACATGGCTTTGGGCAGGTTGCAATGTATTTTGGTATGGAAATTGCGATTAATAAAGCCATTGAAAATGGCATTGGTGTTGTGGGTATCCGAAACAGCAACAATTTTGGGACAGCTGCTTTTTTTGCTGATCTGGCTGCTCAAAAAAGAATGATTAGTATGATCTTTAGCAATTCTGCCCCAGCCATTGCACCATGGGGTGGTAAAGAGCCAATTTTTGGCACAAATCCAATCGCATGGGGATTTCCGGGTACTGAAGATCACCCACCCATTATTCTAGATATGGCTGTTTCAAAAGTAGCCAGAGGAAAAATCAGAGCAGCTGCTAAATGTAGGGAGAAAATTCCTTTTGGCTTGGCACTTGATAAGAACGGCAAACCGACAGATGATCCTTTTGAAGCGATTTATGGTTCAATGATCCCAATCGGCGAATACAAGGGTTATGGGCTAGCGTTGGTGGTTGATATTCTTGCGGGTTTATTGACTGGTGGATCATTTGGGGGGAATGTGAAACCTTTAAGCTACGATAAAGGATATTCGGATTATGGTCATTTAATTATCATATTGAATCCCGACTATTTTATAAATGAACATGATTACAATGAAAAAATGAATCAGCTAATCTCAAAAATCAAAAAAACTGATTATGAAAAAAATATCTTTCTACCTGGTGAACAATCATTCATTTGTAAAAAACAAGCTTTTGAATATGTGGAACTATCTGAAACACTTTGGTCGGAACTGTGCAGATTGTTACAGGAAGAAAAAAATACTTGAGTATCCTTTGTGTTGGGTAAGGTAATATTGAAGTTTCAGTTATTTTTGCCTAAGTTAGTTTTTTCGAATCGCTCGTTTTTCCCAGCTCAGCAAAAATAATTGATGTAGGTATTCCGGTTTATTCAATTGATTGAATTTGGTGAATTGCATTAAATTAGTTACATCTAAAACTAAAACTTAGGTTGGTTAAAAGTATGGTCTCTGAACAATCTTATTTATACACTTTGTACGCTGAAAATCCGATGCAAGATGTTTTTTCCGATGTCAATCTTTTGAGGACTTGGATTGCTATTGAGGTTGCACTGGCTGATGCTCAAGAATCATACGGTGTCATTCCACAAGGCACTGCTCGAAAGATAAAACAATTTTCTGATCATCATCATTTTGATTTTGAACTGATGAAAAAGGATTTTGAGAAGATCGGTTTCCCGATATTACCTTTTATCACGCAATTAACCAACGCCTGTGACGATGAAACAGCTCGCTGGGTGCACTATGGGGCCACGACCCAGGATGTTATTGATACTGGCTTTGTGTTGCAAATCCGTGATGGTTTGAACTTGTTAGAATCAGATATCAGCCGGGTCATCAAAGCACTAGTGGGGCACGCAAGGCAACACCGTGACACGGTAATGGCAGGGCGTACCTTTCAGCAGTTAGCGGCACCGACCACTTTCGGGTTTAAAGTTGCTGTTTGGATGGCCGAAATCTTGCGTCATCGGGAGCGGTTAGACGCGATGAAACCCCGCCTGCTGGTAGGGCAGTGTGCCGGCGCTGTGGGCACATTTGCTACGCTGGGTGATAAGGGCTTAGATGTTCAGCGGGAAATGATGAAGATTTTCGGATTGGGAACCCCGGAGATCACCTGGCACACTGCACGTGATCGCTGGGTGGAGCTGGTCTCCTGGATGGCGATGCTGACTGCGACATTTGCCAAAATTGCCAATGAAATTGCGATCCTGATGCGCTCTGAAATTGGGGAGGTAAGTGAAGCTTATTGTGTTGGCCAGGGTGCCAGCACGACCATGCCTCAAAAACGCAACCCGATTCACTGCCAACCAGTGATCGCCATTGCCTATAAATTGCGGGAATTGGCTGGCTCGCAAATGACCGCCATGATCCAGGAGCATGAACGCGGTGTTGGGCAGATGCACCTGGAGTGGCTCGTCATCCCCGAAGCTTTTGTCCTCACTGCCAGCGCGCTTGCGCACATGGTTGCTATCCTTGAAAACCTAAAAGTTTTCCCTGAGAGGATGCAGGCCAACCTGAACCTGGAGGGCGGCTTGATGATGTCAGAAGCGGTGATGATGGCACTGGCCCCCAAATTGGGCAAGCACCAGGCACATCAATTGGTTTCATCGATTGCGGGTAGAGCGAAGGAGGCTGGGATCACGCTTAAGGCCGCCCTGCTTGCAAATGACCGAATACTGGAACACCTGGATGCCTCTGAGCTGGATCAACTGTTGGATCCTGCCAACTATACCGGGGTCGCTGGGGAATTGGTTGACGTTGTTTTGGCTAAAGCACGTGAGAAGGGTTATCAAGTATGAGTAAACGCTGGGTAAACCGTCCTGATGGCTCAACCTGGGGTGATTGGGGGGATGAAGACCAGCTGGGACGGCTCAACCTGGTCACACCGGAAAAAGTCAGGCAGGGCATCGCTGAGGTGGAACACGGCTTGATCTTTTGCCTCAGCCTACCGCTGGACTACCCCGGCGGCAGCCTGCTCAGCCCGGTCCGTTTTCCGCCCGAGTTAAGTCCTGTGACCAGGAATGGCAAGGATTATTATAACTATCACTGGCATGAGATAGATCCAAATTTAAAGGACATTGCATCAGATGAAAAAGTGACGCTCTACACCCAATATTCTACCCAGTGGGATGGTCTGGCGCATCGCGGCGCATTATTTGATATCAACAGCGACGGGGTTGAAGAACCGGTCTATTATAACGGCTATCAGGCAGATGAGTATTTAGTAATAGGTGAAGATGGTTCTGTGCATGCTTCTGCACTGGGGATCGAGAACATGGCCGCACACGGCGTCCAGGGTCGGGGTGTCCTGGTGGATTTATTCAGTGAATGTGGTGAAACACCTAGACAACAAGTAGGGTACGATCAGTTGATGATGATCTTGGAAAAAGACCAGGTTATTGTTGAGCCCGGGGATTTCCTTTGTTTGTGGACGGGGTTTGACCGGGTCGTGTTACGTATGAAGGGCCAACCGGATAGTTCCCTTAAATCCGCCTGCGCTGTCCTGGATGGATGGGACGATCGACTGCTAAACTGGATTACGGATAGTGGCATTGCGGCCCTCATCGCTGACAACCAGGCAGTTGAAGCGTTGCCGGGTGCACAGGAAGCACGCATTACACATACCCGGCTGCCACTGCACCATCACTGTTTATTCAAGTTAGGTCTTCCTCTCGGCGAGTTATGGTACCTGGCTGAACTGGCGGCCTGGCTCAGAAAACACGGTCGCAGTCGGTTTTTACTAACAGCTCCACCCTTACGTTTAACCGGCGCAGTAGGCTCGCCTGTAACACCGATTGCTACAGTTTAGGAAAATCAGAAATCTCTAACTGGTAAACTTCTTGAATCGTAAAGGGGTTTTAATAAACTTACGACATTTGGCAGATAAAAACCGATCGACGTCTAGCTTTGATTGATCAGTGACCACTTAGGCTTGCAGGCTGTTGTCTTACTTATCTCCATCAGTATGAATATCAATGTACACTGTGATTTTCCCTTAAAATAAAATGCGAAAATGTTTGTTTGCTGACATGGTTATAGTAATAACAGTCTAATTCATGGATTTATGTTAGAAAATATTGAAAACTCAAAAACCAAAATAATTGGAATCCCTTTACCTGCTTTAAATAAATCAAGCAGTATTTCCAGACCAGAACTCATTTTTAGTCTGAAAAAAGCAGGTTTTTCTGTTTACCTAATGGGATATGATCATAATGGTGATTTGCATCCTGTTTACGATGATTACGGAATTTTTTATGTACCGTTGCCTTTGAAAAGGATTAATAAAAATCCAATTTCAGAACTATTTGCATTACTCCAAACAAGGAATGTATTTTCAAATCATAAATTTGATGCACTGGTAATAAAGGGGATTAGGACATTTCCTACTCTCGTGATTGCAGGAAAACTATCTCATGTAAAAAAGATCATCTGTATTGTAAACGGTTCAGGACGCCTATTTCAATTAAAAGGAATTCAAGGTTTATTAATTAAACTAATCTCGTATCCACTTTTGCGTTTTTCAATGGCTTTAGCAGATTTCGTATTTGTTCAAAATCCGGATGATTTGAAATTACTAAGTGAAAAAAATTTATTCTTGAGAAAAAATTATGGATTAATCAATGGCTCTGGCGTTAATTTAGAGAAATTCAATATTGTTCCACTTTCGCCAAAACCTGTTTTCACAATGATATGCCGGATAACAGGTGATAAAGGAGTTAATGAATTCATTCAAGCTGCTAAAACCGTAAAAGCCTTGTATCCTAACAGTGTTTTTCGATTGATTGGTCCTATGGATGATGATGATCAACAGATAAACTCTGGGGAGTTTGATAAAGCTATTCGTGAGGGATATATCGATTATATTGGACGGGTTGATGATGTGCGTCCGTATCTTGCTAAAAGCAGGGTTTTCGTTTTACCCTCTTATTACCGAGAGGGTGTCCCCCGCACGAACCTGGAGGCAATGGCGATGGGCAGGCCCATTATCACCACAGATTGGCCCGGCTGCCGGGAGACGGTTGTTGATGGAGTTAACGGTTTTTTGGTGCCGATCAAAGATGCCGATGCTTTGGCTGAGAAGATGATTTGGATGATTGAACATCCTGATGATGCTGCCAGGATGGGTCGAGAATCACGGCGAATTGCTGAAGAAAAATATGATGTGCATAAAGTAAACTCTAAAATAATAAAAAAATTAGATTAGTATAAAAACAATATATGATATCCTTCATTTCACCTTATGTTCCAGTTTTGATCTGGGCTGTCCTGATCATGCTGGTTTCATCGATTCCTAGACCTCTCGAAGTTACACCCTCAGAATAAGCTTCCTTCCTGCAGGCCTTGGAGGTCCTGGGGGTGGGCGGCGTAACGCTGGTCAGTTTTATCATTCACTTCAGCCTTTACGCCGTCCTGGGTTTCCTGGTCGGGCGGGTATTAGCAGGTAGTGAGCAGATATCGCCAGTTTTATTTATTCTGGCGCTTGCGCTTTGTACTGCCTTCGGCTTCTTTAATGAGATCTACCAGCAGTTGATCCCCGAACGCGTGTTTGAAAGGATTGGTTTTATGTCTATCACGAAAGAGGCGGATATGGGGTTGAATATTTTCGCGATGAAAAATGATAATTAAATAGCAGAGGTCGACAACCGGGTACGGTAGAATTAGATGAAAGTATAAAAACCCATCTCTCCTCGCAAAGCAATCTCTGCGAATCGCACTTTGAGTTGGGCAACTGCTCCATCTCACTGTCGTTGCTGGAACATAAGGCGGTTAGGTGATAAAAATAATCGCCCATCAAGTTATCGATAGCACCTAATTTACTTCAATCAGGAGATAATTAAAAAAATCTTTAAGATCAGGTGCATTTATTGACTAATACTTGGTTGCATGACCGGCAATAGCCGTTAGCCTTTTCCTAATGTGACTATTCCTACCTTTCTTTACTATGTTCAGCTTCGTAAGTCACAAGATCACTTTGCCTGTTGGCACTGTGAATAAATTACATCCACCTACCTATTGCTTATTTTTCTTAAAATTGTATAATTTTTGTTTGTTCTCAGACTGCCCTCTCGATTCCCTTGCAGGCTGAGTAATTACATAAGTAGTTATCAAATTAAGGGTTTGTAATGGATTTGCTTCACTGACACTCCACACACCCTAGTTTTCATCAGGACTACCTGAATAGTTACTTGTTTTGAATGATAATTTTCCTGTTTATCTTAATACCAAATTTAAAAAAGGGATAACGATCATCTAATTTCATTCTATGCTCACTAAACGCCTATAAGCTTTGAGCTTTCAGCATCAAATTGTATTCTACCGACTATCTTCTACCAACTTAATTACATGAAAACACACTCAAATCTGATCATCTCTCTCATCGTTCTTACCCTATGTGCTATTTTGATTGCGGCACCTAGCAGCACCCGAGCCGCGTTGGAGCACAACCTGTGGTCTGTGGCGGCAGCCGAGGCTGCCTTTGGCAGGGGCCAGGCACCCACGCCCCGCCCTGCTGCCCATCCCCATGCCTACCAATGGCTGGCCCGCCTAGCGCTGTTACAGGGTGATATCCAGGAGGCCTTTAATTGGCTCTCCTTCCTGGGGGAATGGCGAGATCCCTATACATTAAACACCTTAGCCCAGGCCTATTATCAGGATGTTCAGCCGCTCTTTGCGTTTGAGCTTTGGCAGGAGATTGGTTTCACAAGTCAGCTGGTGAAAGCTGCCAAGGCAGCTCAGGATGCTGGTGACATTGATCTTGCAGCCCAGGCTTACCGATTTGCTTATGCTGTTGATCCGGAGCGTTTTACAATTGAATTGGCCAGATTACTTCAGCAGCATAACAATATTCAGGAGGCAGAAACACTCCTAGAACGTGCGCTTGACACTTACCCGTTATCTGATGATCGCACATCATGGTGGCGCTTGTTAGGTGAGTTGCGCCGTGATGTAGGCGACGCGGAAGGAGAGGAAACCGCTTACCGGAGCGCCTTGATCGATGACCCAAGCGATTATAATGCCTGGATCAGCTTGGGTTGGCTTGTTTATAATAAATCCGGTGATGTAGAAACTGCTATCGCTTATTTTTCAGAGGCAATCCGCGCTGCACCAACTCGCAGTGAAGGCTTCCTTGCGATCGGGCGAATTTGGATGCGTGAGGAACAACCTGAGAAAGCAATCGAGTGGTATAGGAAGGCAAGTGAACGATATCCGGGCGGGTTAAATCTTGGCCTTACTTACGCTAACCTGCTCAGTGATACTGGGCAATTTAATCTGGCCCTCATTGAGTATGAAAGGGTAATGGAAACGCATCCTGACTCCTGGTGGCCTTATTATCACATTGCTACGGCTTTTTGGGATCATGATGATCCTGATCAAGCAATCCAAGCAATTGAAACGGCGGCCTTGCTCAACCCGAATGACGTTCGTATTTTCAATCGAGCTGGTTGGATGTATGAGGAATTAGGGAGATTGGACGATGCTCTAGCTGCTTTTCAGCAAGCGCTAATTGTAAGTCCAAATAATTCAACGGCACAACGCGGTGTTAACCGCCTGACGGGCGGAGAATAACGCCATGCTAAATGATTCCCACACCCCCACCTGGCAGGATAACCGCAAGACGCGTTTACACAAAGTAGGCATTAATGCTTTATTGGTGGGGATGTTCACCCTCACTGCTGCGCTCTATGCGCTATTGATGGCGCGAGACCGAGTGCCCCTAACCTGGCTGGCCGGTCTGGCTATCTTGGGGCTGGCCCATTGGGCGCTGGCCGGCTGGCGCCGTTCCACACCCCTCGACCTTCCCATCCTCGGTCTTCTGGTGCTGATGCCCCTCAATCTGGCCGTCACGATTGACCGTGGTGACACAATCCCGAAAATTTATGGTGTGATCCTCGGTGCGGCTTTGTTCTACATCATTGCCCAATTTGTCAACATTCGCGGCCGGTTACACCTGGCGCTGTTGGCGTTGGTCGCGCTGTCGGTAGCAATCGCCGGGCTGGGCCTGGTGGGTACGGATTGGTCTTCAATCAAGGTTATTGAATTACCGCGTGTGTATGACGCCCTGCCGCGCTTGGTGGAAGGCGTCCCTCGTTCGCAGGATGGTGGGATTCAAGCCAACCTGGTTGGTGGTGCATTGGCCTTCTTGATTCCGTTCCTGTTCAGCCTTCTGTGGGATCGGGGTGGCTTTAGCCTGGCCCGTATTTGGGATTGGCGGCGAGATTCGCGTCCCTTGAAGATCGCTTATAGAATCCTGGTGATTCTTTCTTTGCTGATGGTGCTGTTCACTCTGCTGCTGACCCAATCACGCGGCGGAATGGTAGCAGCCTTGGTCGGCGTGCTGGCGGCGGCCATTTGGCATGAACGACGCTTCCTCTGGGCGATTCCGGTCCTGTTCTTCAATGCATTGCTCGGTTGGTGGTTTTTGGCTGAGGCAAATATAACAAATGTGATTAGGTTTCTTGATACAAGAGATGGGTTTACGATAACACAGAGATTGGGGATCTTTGAACGAGCGCTTTACCTGGTGCAGGATTTTCCGATCTCGGGTACTGGTATTGGGACTTACAGTGCCCTGATAAATATGTTCTATATCTTCTCTGAGCCTACCGAAACCTTCACTTTATCGCATGCGCACAACCAGTTCCTGGTGGTGGCCACCGACCTGGGATTGCCCGGCCTTGTGCTCTACGCCGCGCTGCTGGGCGGCTTCGCTGCCATGGTCGTCCGGACCTGGCCCTATGCCGGACGGCAGGTCAAAGCCGTGCTGGCTGGATTGGCCGGCGGTATGCTTGCCCACCAGGTGTTCGGCATCATGGACGCCTTCATGTTGGGCAGCAAGCTGGCCGCCCTGTTTTGGATCTACCTCGGCCTGGGGGCTGCATTGTACATTCATCGCGGGCACTTTTGTGAACAGTACCAGGCACCCAGGCAGGTTTCTCTAGGTCGGTGGGAGCATCTCAAAGCCTGGCTGGCCTTCATGTTCCAGGGCTTTGCCGGTTGGGTTGGCGTCTCCGTCGTGGCGGTGGCATTTGTGCACACCAATACCATCCTCAGCCTCCTGCTGGCGGTGGTCGGTGGCATTGCGTTGGGTGTGTTGCTGGTGGGTGTGTATGAGGATACATTTTTAAAGCGTTCAAAAGTGATGGCTGTTGAATTGACCGAAGACGGGATAAAGACAGAAGACCGGGGACCGGGGACGGAAGTTAGAACTTAGAATGTAGAGCTTAGAACTTAGAGTTATTTTTTCTACCAACTACCAACTTACCCCCCTCACCTAACCTCTCCCCGCGAGAGAGGGGGATGGCTCGCCTCCGTCTTCTGTCCCTGGAGCGTAGCGGAACCCCCGGTGAGTAGCGAAGGTGGACTGGTCCCCCATCCCCGGTCGTCGGTCATCGGTCCCCGGTCATTCTTTTGCTGCCAGCTACAAGCTGGGCGGGCTCAACCCGCACCAGCGAAGTGCCAAACGCCAACGGGCGTTGGCCAAGCTACGAGCTTCCGACTACCCTCTACCAACTACAAGCAATTATGGACACTAATAAGCATAACACTTTAGATCTCAATTCAGGCTGGCGCGACTGGGCTCGCGCACATCTGCGCATCTGGCAGCTTGTGCTGGGTGCAGCCCTGGCAGCGCTGTTCCTGTGGTTGGCCTTTAGGGATGTTTCACTGGTTGAGGTCCGGGAGGCGCTGCGCGGGCTGGGATGGGGCTGGGTCGGGCTGGCTTTGCTGCTTTCTACACTGGGAACGATAGCCCGCGCTGCCCGCTGGCGTTTGCTTTATTACCCCGACCAGCAAGCTCAAGACATCGGTCACCTTTCGGGGGTATTGTTCATCAGCCAGGCACTGAATGTGTTGGTACCCTTGCGTGCAGGAGAGTTGGCACGGCTCTACCTGGTGCGTGAAGCCCGGGCAGCCCGCACCCTGGGCAGCATCGCGGTCGAAAAGCTCCTCGACATGCTGGCGCTGCTGACGTTCTTGCTGGTGCTACCTTTGTTGGTGGGTCTGCCGGACTGGTTCCGAGAGTCAAGCCAGGGCTTCATCCTATTGGCGCTGGGCTTGTTTGGCCTGTCCCTGCTGCTGTTTTTTACCCGCAAGCGGCTGTTGGGTTGGCTGTCGATCCTTTTACGCTTCCTGCCTGATAAGTGGTATGTCCGTTTGCAATCTATCCTAGACCAGGCTTTACAGGGTTTAGATGTGTTCGCCGCGCCGCTAATCGGCGTGCAGCTGCAAGGTTGGTCATTGCTAATTTGGGGCATGGGTGCAGCCGTCAACGGGATCCTGATGCGCGCCATGGGATTGACGCTGCCCTTGGCAACGCCTTTGTTCTTATTGCTGGTGCTGCAAGTGGGTATCTCGGTGCCCTCCACACCGGGCAAGCTGGGTGTGTTCCAGTACCTGGTGATCCTGGCCATGGCGGCCTTTGGTGTTGGAAAGAGCACAGCCCTCTCGTACAGTCTGCTCTTGTACCTGGTCGCCTTTGGCCCCCTCATGGGCTTTGGCGCGCTGTTTGCGGTGTGGATGGGACACAGGCTTAAGTTGAAAGGTGAAAGCAAAGTATAACAGAGGACCGGAGACCAGGGATCGTTAGGCCGTCTTCGGTCGTCGGTCCTCGGTCTTCCGTCAT
>SLIC01000109.1 GCA_007135845.1 Candidatus Brevefilum sp. | reverse complement strand
ACCAACATGGCTTATCAATACTTAACTGCCAAGCAACCGGTATCCGTCGCCTATTTCTTTGACAATGTAGGCAAAGAACTCTTCTTCGACATCGCCCTGATAGATTTTTTATTGAATTCAGGTTTAGCTGTTACAGTTTCATGTTTCCTGAAAAACCAGCCTTTTTTCGTCTCCGATGCCATGCCAAAGGACTTCTTTAAGACCATCGAATTGATGAGGGTTTCTGAGGATATGTCCATTCAGCGGCTATCAGAACGTATTCAAAAACATCTCCGATCTGAACACCTCACAATAGAAGCCCCGCCATTTATGACCCAGCCGCAGATGTACCACGAGCTGCCTGAAGTATTAAGAGAACAAGTTGCAACCTATGATATCGCCATTCTAAAAGGAGATGTCAATTATCGCCGATTAATGGGAGATCGGCATTGGCCGCCAACAACACCAGTTGAAGTGGCAGGCGGCTACTTCCCTACCACATTCATGAGCCTGAGAACATTAAAAGCAGAAATGGTGGTTGGTTTAACGGATGCAATCCTTGATAAGGTAAAAAGTGAATCTGACCCAGATTGGCTGATAAATGGTCAGCGCGGTGTGATCACATTCTTACAGAAATGATTTACAATTGGTACGGTAGATTCAATGCTACAAACAATTACACTAAAAGAACATTATCGTCTTAGAAAGGGACAATAAATATGAGTGAAAACAAGAAAGTTCGTGTCGGGATCATCGGTGTTGGAAACTGTGCCTCTGCCCTCATCCAGGGTGTGGAGTTTTATAAGCAAAAAGCGGATGACGAGCGGGTGCCCGGTTTAATGCATGTCAATCTCGGCGGATATCACATTTCTGACATTGAATTTTCTGCTGCATTTGATGTCGTCGACACGAAAGTTGGCAAAGATCTTTCTGAAGCGATCTACGCCTTTCCCAACAACACCTATCGTTTTGCAGACATTACTCACATGGATGTTCCCGTTCACCGCGGCATGACTCATGATGGATTGGGAAAATACCTTAACCAGGTTGTCACAAAAGCCCCTGGACCAACCGATGACATCATCAAAATTCTCAATGACACTGGAACCGATGTTGTCGTCAATTTCCTCCCTGTCGGGTCTGAGATGGCCACGAAATGGTATGTCGAACAGGTTTTAGAAGCCAATTGCGGTTTTGTTAATGCCATACCAGTATTTATCGCCAGCTCAGAGTATTGGTCAAAACGCTTTGTTGAACAAGGTCTGCCTGTGATCGGTGATGACATCAAAAGCCAGGTTGGGGCAACGATCCTGCATCGGGTTCTGGCAAGCTTGTTTGTTGATCGTGGCGTCCGGCTGGATCACACTTATCAGCTCAATTTCGGCGGCAATACGGATTTCATGAATATGCTCGAACGGGATCGGCTTGAATCGAAAAAGATCAGTAAAACCGGCGCAGTCACCAGCATGCTGCCCTATGAACTCTCACATGAGGATATCCATGTTGGTCCCAGTGATTATGTACCCTGGTTAACCGACCGGAAATTCTGCTATATCAAAATGGAAGGGACAACATTCGGTAACGTCCCGTTAAATCTCGAAGCCAAACTAGAGGTATGGGATTCGCCAAATTCTGCTGGTGTGATTATCGACGCTGTGCGCTGCTGTAAGATAGGTATGGATCGGGGTATAGGCGGTCCATTGCTGGCACCTTCGTCTTACTTCATGAAGACACCCCCCGAGCAATACGAAGATAGTGTTGCCCGAGATAAAACCGAGGCTTTTATCAAGGGATAAGGCTTCAAACTATTCAAACCTGAGCAGCCAAGTGTCGTACCCATATCTTGGCTGCTTTTTATTTGTTCATTTATTAACCTACACGAAACACAGCAATCACCCATCAAACTCACAATTCTCCCTTGCCTTCCGGCTGATGACTCTTTATAATAATAGAATACTTGTTCGATTTACTTATCAATACCATGAAAAGCCCAACGACACCTTACCTGCGCACACACTCATACTATGGACTGCTGGAGTCATTACTTTCACCGAAAGCCCTGGCAGAATGTGCAGCAGAACAAGGCGTTCAGACGCTTGGGCTAACCGATCACAAATATCTGAGCGGCGCAGTTGATTTCTATGAATCGTGCCGCTCAGCTGAGATAAAACCCGTCCTCGGACTTGAAATTGACATTATCGCTCACGGCGGCACTGGCAGGCTCGTCTTGCTGGCAAAAGACAGCCAGGGGTGGTCAAACCTGTGCAGGCTCAGCTCAGGATCACTAATGGATCAAAATCCGGTAAATCTTGAAACGCTTAATACACATCGGGCCGGCTTGCTCTGCCTGACTGGTGGTCATCAGGGAATACTCCATGAACTCATCCTTAACACACCCATCCAATCAAATACACCACAACGCTTTCTGGATGATTTGAAAGCAATCTATGCTGCGGACTGCTTTATGGAAATTCAACGTTACCTTACCGGATCGCTCAAGTATGAGGGTGACTTAATTCAAATGGCTCATCAGTACGATCTGCCATTGATTGCTAGCCAGAATATCCATTACCGTGAACCTAAAGAACAGCAATTGTTTAAAACCATCACTGCCATACGAGAAAATGTCCCGATCAACCAACTTAAAAAATGGCGGTTACCACAGCAGCAAGCCCACTTCCCTACTTTGAAAGACTTTGCACATCGTTACAAGGATCTCCCACAAGCCCTTAAGAACCTTGACCAGGTTGTTGAAAGGTGTGACTTCGATCTCCCAATTGGAAAAACCCACTTTCCAAACTTCCCAACGCCCAAAGGACTCTCACAGGCCGATTATCTGCGGGAGCGTGCTTATCAAGGTGCCAGGGATAGATACCATGAACTGACCCCCCAGATCAAAGACCGCCTTGAGCACGAGCTGTCGATCATCACTGAAATGGGTTATGAACCCATATTCCTAATCATGGAGGATGTGCTCAATCACGCACGCCAGCTTGGCATCCCCACCTCTTCTCGTGGCTCGGCTGCCTCTTCGCTTGTTGCGCATTGCTTAAAGATAACCTCCCCAGACCCCCTGGCTTTAGACCTGTATTTTGAACGTTTTCTTAATCCAGCTCGTAAAAAACCTCCAGATATCGACACCGATATTGCTTCCCACCGACGTGAAGAAGTCATTCAATACGTCTTTGAAACCTATCACCCAGATAGAGTCGCAATGGTGGGCACGATAAACCGTTATCGCCCTAAATCTGCCCTGAGTGATGTAGCCAAAGCCTATGGGCTGTCACCAGAAGTAATCCGTCGGCTCTCAAAAAGACTGCCCTCCTCATTTCACTTCAGATCTAATGCAAGCGATAGGGATGCTTTTGAACCACTCCTCAAGGAGTCAACCATTCCTAACATACAAGAGATCATTAATGATGCCAGGTCGCTGTTAAATTTCCCGCGTCATCTATCTGTTCATCCTGGCGGCATCATCATTGCCCCCTTCCCGATCAAAGACCTGATTCCCCTGGTTTGTTCATCATCCCTGGGCATCAATCATGCTCAATATGACTTGGGAGGGGTTGAGAAATTCGGTT
>SLIC01000015.1 GCA_007135845.1 Candidatus Brevefilum sp. | reverse complement strand
GGTTCATTGCCAATCCCCCAATAACGAATGCCATAATCATTATCGATATTGGCATACTGCACCAATGCCGCCGCCTTTTCAGGCGTGCCATGCAGCAAACGTACATTCAGGCTGACTTCGCTTCCCATCTGCTGAGCCAGCCACACAAATTGATCCACATGATAGGGCTGGATGTCATTCTCATCACCCCACTCCCCCCCTGGAAAGCGGATCAGGGTCACCCCGGCAACCTGGGCCGCGGGCAGCGTTCGATCGGTGATCACCGCCCAGGGGCCGTGATTAACACCATACACCAGGGGATTGATTGTCCCAATGACGACCTCTGGAGCAACCAGGCAGGTGCCAGAAACAATTTCTGGCACCTGAATTTCATTATTTGTTTGTTCCCCCACCAAACTGCATGAGGTCAGCAATAATCCAACCCATACCAGGACACAAACAACAATCTGCTGGGTGTGTTTTGCTCTGGGCATAGGCTTTCCTCTATATTGGTTTATTTTTCTACACCCGTAATAACCACACCTTGCATAAAGATGCGCTGGGCAAAGAAGAAGATAATCACCGGGATCACGGCCGAGATCAAGGATGCTGCCTGGATCAAGTTAGTCTGACCAGAATACAAGTTATTGAAAGCCGTCAAACCAATCGTGATCGGGAACTTCTCCGGATGTCCCACCAGGTAGATCAGGGGATTGAAATAGTCATTCCAGGCCCAGAAGAAGTGGAACAGGGATACAGCCGTGAGGGCAGGTACCGATTGGGGCAGGATGATCGAGAAGAAAATCCGCAAAGGGCTGGCGCCGTCGATCATGGCCGCCTCATCCAGGTCCATCGGGATCGACATAATAAACTGGCGGATCAAGAACACATTGGTCCCCCAGCCAAAAAATGCCGGGACAATTAACGGCAACCAGGTGCCGACCCAGCCGATCTGGAGAAACACAAAGTATGTCGGGATCAATACCACCGCACCTGGCAAAATCACCGTCGAAAGCATGAGCATAAAGAGCACATTCTTCTTCGGGATGCGGAAGCGAGCAAAGCCATAGGCCACTAACGCGGATGACATTACCGCGCCGAAGGTGGTGATACCTGCATACATGACCGTGTTACCTAACAGCCTGGGGAAGTTAATCGTGTTCCAGGCCCGGGTAAAGTTTTGCCACTGAATATCTAGCTGCCAGTCGCGATCCAATGCCCGCCAGGAGCCCTCCCAGGCGACCAATCCAGCTTCGGGGTTGTTGATGTCGACAAACTCGCTCTCCTGGCGTCCCCTCACAACCAGCGCCATATCGCGAATCTCATCATCAATTGGGACGCGATAGACCGGGTAGGTTGTGCCTTCATACTCAAATTGTGCTTCGGTGGCTGGCCACCAGGGCGCTCCAATCTGGCTGAACTGGGCGTCCGTCTTCAACGCGGTCACGATGCCGTAAACCAGGGGAATCAAGAACAAGAATAATATAGCCGATGTAAACGCCGTCACCAGCACTGATGTGATCAGATTGCGATATTTACGCGGCAGCGGTTTTCGTCGTTTTTGGGTTTGGTCTGTCATTTGCGTTCCTCCTGTGCATAATAGACCCAATACTTGGCGGTGCCAAATAGGATAACCGTCAGGATCATCGAAAAGATAAACATCAACCAGGCCAGGGTCGCGCCGTAACCCATGTTAAAGAAGGAAAAGGATTGTTTATAAAAATAAACCATGTAAAAACGCGTCATCCCCTGCGGGAAACCACTCCCACCGGTGAGCACAAAGGGTGCCAGGAAGTACTGCAGAGAACCAATCACCCCCAGAACCAGCTGGTAAAATATGACCGATGTGATCATTGGGAGGGTGATCTTGAACAAACGCCTGAACCAGCCAGCGCCATCAATCTCTGCCGCTTCATAGAGCTCGGTCGGCACACCCTGCAGCCCGGCCAGGAAGATGATCATGGCGTTGCCAACCCCCCACAGCCCAAACATCGTATAGGCAAAATAGACCAATTGGGGATCCGCCAGCCAGCGTAAGCCTTGCGTACCGACTGCCTGAATCCCAGTGACCCTTTCGATGATCATATTAATCCAGCCTGTCTGCTCATTCAAGACACCGTTCCAGATCAAAACGGTCGCCACCAGGGGGATCATGGAGGGCATATAAAATAGGGTGCGATAAAGTGCTTTTCCCATCATGTTTTTTGAGTTGAGAATGATCGCTAACAACAATGAAAAACTCAGACCAATCGGCAGCGAAATAGCTGCAAAATGCATCGTGCGGATGAAGGACAGCCGCACCTCGCGATCAACCATGATCGCTCGCTGCCAGTTGGCAAAGCCAATGAAAACGGTTTCATCCGGTACGGCGGGATTAAAGCGAAGTAGTGAAAATACGAACGATGCAATCATGGGCAACAGATAAAACAGTAAGAAACCGATCATCCACGGGCTGAGGAAGAACAACCCCCAGCGGGCTTCCGTTTTTCTCGCCTTGGTCATCGGCTCTTTTGTGGTTTTTTCTACAGAACGTGCAGCTTCAAAAACTGCCATGTCAACACCTCCTCATCTATTGGATTTCAGCCTGGGACATATGTCCCAGGCTGAAATTTCTTTATGTTTATCAGTTTTTACTGGAGGTAGGCATCAAAGATGTCTTGCAGATCTTGCCGAAGCGCTTCAATTTCGGCGTCCATATCCAGACCTTGGGTGTTGGCTGCCATGTTCCAGAACTCGTTGTAACGATCTGTGGTCTCCAGGAAGGAGGGCATCCAGCCTTCATGGTTGGGGTTATCGGCAAATTCCATGCTGTCGACGACCACATCCCAGTTGATGTCCATGCCGGGGAAGTTGGCTGCGGTGTATTCATCAAAGAAGGTATCCTGCAGCGAGAGGCGGGCGGGCATACCACCGTAGATTTGGAGCAGTTTTGGCGCAAACTCTTCGCTGAGCATGAAGGTCAGTGCTTTGAAAGCGGCTTCCGGGTTGCGGCTGCCACGGGGAATGCTGAAGGTATCGGCATGCATCTTCGAGGTGATCGTGCCCTCATAGGCAGGCGTCGCACCCAGATTCCAGTCAAAACCAACATCGCCTAAAGCCCAGGGCGCCACGTACCACAAGTGCATGTGGATCATACCCAGGTTGCCGGACGAGAAGGGTCCGCCAGCACCTTGCAGGAAGTCAGCACCACCATAAGGGCCGTTGGGGATGAACCAGTCGGTCCACCAGCCGTCATAGGTCCACTTCCAGGCGTCTTGCCAGGGTTCCGGGATTTGGGCTGTCTCGCCATCTTCAGCGAGGAAATCACCAGCGCCAAAGAAGGTGCCGATACCGCGGGGGTCGGTCCACTGGTTCATGAAACCAAATTGGACAATGTTCTCGGGGTCAAATCCATCCATGGTGGCATCATTGCCGTTGGCATCGACGGTCAGGATCATAGAAACTTCACGCAGCGTGTCCATATTCCACTCGACCTCAGTGCCGTCCGGCCAGACATACATTTCGCCATATTGGGCGGGCGGATAGTTCAACCCAGCCTCATCAAACAGGTCGAAGTTGTAGATCATGAAGGACGGGAAGATGCCAAAG
>SLIC01000180.1 GCA_007135845.1 Candidatus Brevefilum sp. | reverse complement strand
ATGCAGACAATGAGCGCGCAAATCATGATCCTGGTGGGGTTGGCAGTTTCACCTTTCTATTACACCCAAGACAATGAGAAGGACGTTGAGTCGGCAAACCGACCGATAACATTTACCCCATCAAAAGACCTGCTTCCAAGAAAACAGTAAGCTGGAAAAAATATCAAATGATAGAAAGCTGTTAATGACATCCTTTGCAGTCATCGAGAATCCGCACCAATTAACTGCTTATGAACAGAACAAGGTGGTTTTCAACAGCCTGAAAGCAGCCCTGCAGAGGGTCGAACATTCGACAGCAGATAGTACTTTGTTATATGAGGTAAATTTCTGGCTATCAGGTGTACCTGAATTACCCGAAGAATGGGACAATTATGATCTAATCCATTCCGGGTTAAGTCTGGGTGGTGCAGAGGTTTTCAAGACACTCTGGTTTACCAGCACAAATTGGCTCTTTCTGAATCCCCGATCAGATCGTACTGCTGCCAGTTGGAAAGCGACACCACATTGGTGCTTATTTCGCCCTGGGCAAGTCAGGGATTTGGGCGGGTTTGATTCCTCCTATAGTTCCGGTGAAGCTGCCTTGATGGATTTTGCTTACCGTTTGTTAACTGCTGGAGGTAAGACCGGGCATGTGCCGGTTGAATGCCCTGTCAAGGCACAATTTAAAATTCCCTTTGAAGATGAGGTTAATTTTATCTACAGGCGGATCAATCCTAAATCTGCATTTTACGCTGTATTTTGGTCAGGGTTGACATCAGTAAAATACTTGCGTTCTGTCAAGGCTTTTTTGAATGCTCGCCGGCTTGCGCAGGATGTTTCCATTCAATCCAATCTTGAACTTAGGCTAAATAATACCCACTTGTTGAGTCATCAAAAAAGCAACCAGGTGGATGGGTTTTCTGCCATCATCCCGACCATTGACCGTTATGAGTATGTCCAAAAGTCCATCGAATCGTTGTTATCCCAAAGACCCTCTCCGAATGAAATAATTGTGGTTGACCAGACCCCAAAAGATCGCAGAATGCCGGAGGTTTATCAGAAATACGACTCCATAAAGGTCCGTGTGTGTTACCTTGATCAGGCAGGACAATCAAATGCTCGTAACACCGGCGTTCAACAAGCCCAGCATGATTGGTGTTTGTTGTTTGATGATGATGCTGAAGCCCGCGAAAACATGATTGCACAGCATATCAAGGTCATCGAGTCATCCGACGCAGCCGGGTCTACAGGTGTGGCGTTGGCGCCGTGGAAAGACAGGTCCTTCATCTCAAAAGGCAACCGGGTTACTCGGCTGTCCAACCTGTTGGATACAGGCAATTGCTTTATCAAGAAACAAGCGTTTCTTTCTGTAACTGGGTTAGACCGGGCCTATGATCATGGTTCAGGGGCAGATCATGATCTCGGTCTGCGATTATACTTGAACGGCGAAGAGGTGATATTCAACCCACAAGCGTTGCACACCCACTACAAGGCACAGAGGGGAGGGTTGCGTACCTATGGCGTTATTTGGCGCCACTCAATCAGCCTTTTCGGCGCGTTCCCGCAACCGACACTGGTTTATACTATCCAAAGGTTTTATCCAAAGAAATACTGGTTGGCTCAATACCTGAAGTATTATTTTAAGGCAGATACAAGCAACAACCTTTTCCTTTTAGTTTGGTTGTGGTTTTCTATGCCGTACCGCCTGATCAAGTCGGTGAACAAGTCTCGTCACATTCATCAGCAGCGTAGTGTGCCATAAATGCGTATCCTGATCCTCAGTAGTGAATTCCCACCGGGGCCCGGTGGGATTGGCACCCATGCCTTCCAGCTTGCCAAGCATTTCACTTCTTTGCATCAGCCCGTGGTGGTGTGCACTGCGCAAGACTACGCAGACCCCTTAGAAGTAAAAAATTTTAACAGGTTGCAGGGGTTTCAGATTTGCCAGATGCCAAACCATCACTTCAACTTGGTGAAACACATTAAACGATTTTGGTCATTCATCAAAGTCATTCGTGAGTTTCAACCGCAAATCGTGATTGCATCAGGATCAAAACCGATTTGGCTGTCTGCATTATGTTTGCCAGTGTTTCAAGTTCCCTGGATCTTAATTGGGCATGGTACAGAATTTGGTAAGAAAACCGGTACGAAAGCTTGGCTTACGCGGTGGGCGGCTAATCTGGCGGATGGTGCAATCTGCGTCAGTGAATTTACCCTTCGTGCCATGTATGACATGGGTGTTACTAAACCCAAAGGTTTCGTCATCCATAATGGTGCAGATCAGCATTGTTTTTATCCGATATCAACAGAAGATGTGGATGCTTTCCGAAATCAAGAATCTGTTACTGAGAAATTTGTGATGTTAACTGTCGGCAACCTTTCAAAGCGTAAAGGGCAGGAAGTTGTCATCCGTGCCTTACCAGATGTGCTGCGGGCAAAGCCTGGTGTGGAATACTGGATGGCCGGGTTACCTCAAGATCAGCAATATTTGGAACAACTGGCAAGGGAACTGGGTGTATCGAATGCTGTCCGTTTTTGGGGCCGTGTGGATTCCGGCTTCCTTCCCCAATTGTACAACGCCTGTGACCTTTTTGTGATGACCAGCCGTAGCCTTTCTGATGGCAACTTTGAAGGTTTTGGGATCGCCGTGATGGAAGCTGCTTTGTGCGGCAAACCCGCCCTGGTTTCAAATAACTCAGGCCTGAAAGAGGCTGTTAAAGATGGTGTCACTGGCGTTATCGTGCCACAGGATAATCCCGAAGCAACGGCTGCAGCAATTATCCAGCTGTGTGCTTCATCGAAGAAATTAATTAGACTCGGACAGCGAGCTAGGCAAAACGCACTTGAAAACCACACATGGGACACGGTGGTTGGACGATACTTATCTGTATTGCAAGGCCTTATTGATGGTTAATTCCAAGGACTACTATGAAATTATTGATCATATCTCACACTGCTCATTATCAAAGTGATGTGGGTGTGATTGGTTGGGGGCCCACTGTCAGGGAAATTGACCATCTTGCGAGGCTGTTTGATGAAGTCGTTCACTTAGCCCCTCTCCACCTCACAATGGCTCCGGAAAGTTCGCTGGCGTATACCCATCCAACGATCCGGCTGGCAGCCGTCTGCCAAGCTGGTGGTGATAGGTTGTCAGACAAATTAAGAATTTTAAAACGGGTTCCAGCATGGTGGAAGATGATGAAAACCGAAATGGAACAAGCAGACCTGCTTCATATTCGATGTCCTGCAGGGATCAGTCTCTTGGCTTTGTTTGCAGTCAGGGTTTTTGCCCAGGGGAAACCCATTTGGGTAAAATACGCAGGAAATTGGGAGCCCAAGCGCAAAACCCCCCTTTCTTACCGAATTCAGCGCTGGCTATTAGGCAGAAACTGGCATCGAGGTGTGGTGACGGTTAATGGTGCGTGGGCGGGGCAACCAAATCATATCTTCTCATTCCAAAATCCCTCCCTCAGCCAAAATGAATTATCTAAAGCAAAAAAGGTTGCTCTGGAGAAAACACTGGTGGAACCGGTACAGCTGCTGTTTGTTGGTCGTATCGATCGGGCTAAGGGCGTTGATAAATTGCTAAATATTGCACTGCAACTACAACAAAATGGGGTGAGCTTTAGGCT
>SLIC01000163.1 GCA_007135845.1 Candidatus Brevefilum sp. | reverse complement strand
GAGTATGAAGGTTTCGGAACAGGGTGATGAATTGGTCAAACGGTTCGGAATCTCTTTGGTGCGAAGCAGAAAATCGCTCCGCAAAGTTACCGCCCTGGATACATTGCATGATGATGAAGGGATATCCCAGCCCCTCTTTGATTGACCCCATCGCATAAACCTGGGGGACGGGATAGCCGGCTTTGTTTAGCAGCACCAGGATTTGATATTCACGTTCAGTGTCTTCCATGCTGCCCCCGGTCAGCAACCGCAGGACAAGTTTTGTCGACTGCCGCTGACCAGGACTCCCGCTTGTGAGGGTGTAGGCAAAGATCTCGCTCTCCCATCCGGTTGTGTTCACCCAGTCAAGGGTGAGTTGTGGGTTGACCAGGTCTGGACGGTTGGTACGATAATAACTTTCAAGTCTGTGAATAATTGCTTTTTCAGGCTTTTCAAACATGTTATTTGTTTTCTTTGGCGTAACTTTGCACCAAACTAACTGGAGGCTCTGATTATATTTTTCAGGTTTTAGCTGGTTTGTTATCAGACCTCAATATTAAACCAGTTGCGAATCAGGAGCCCAAGCAAGAAGCTGAAGCCCGCCACACCCATGCTGAGGCCTGTCATCTCCAGAAAGCGTTTCCCAAAGGGCTGGTTATTGGCAATTGACACATAGAAGTTGAACAATGCGATGATCACTACAGAGGTGCTCACAGATATGGCTAAGCTGATCAATTCATTGGTCAATAGCAGGAAGGGCAAAATCAACAGGGCAACAGTGATCATATAGGCGATCCCCGTGGTGATGGCTGCGCGTAAAGGTTCTTTTTTAGTCTCTTCTGACTTGGTCGAAAGGTATTCAGAGGCCGACATGGATAGAGATGCAGCAATACCGGTGATCAATCCTGACAGGGCAATAATGTTCACATCGCGAAAAGCAAAGGTCAGGCCAGCCAGGACACCGGTCAGCTCCACCAGGGCGTCATTCAACCCCAACACAACCGACCCGGCATAGATCAGCGAAGCCTCATCTAAAATTTTCACCATTTTAACGCTGTGTTCATTCTCATCCCTGATAACAGCCGGGGCTTCTGGAATTGCATCAGCTATTTTCTGATAAGTGACCTGTGCCTTTTCCTCACTCAATTCCATTAGTTTGACTCCGAAGGTGAAACCAAACAAACGGCTGATGGTGGTGTATAACCAGATCTGAAATCTATTGGGAGATACTTCTTTGCCGGTGTATGTTTTCCAGATCTCGTAATGATGTTTCTCATCAATGCTAATTTCCTCAACAATGCGACGGGTTTCCGCATCAGGGAGGGTTTTTGCGATCCGTTTATAGATATGGTGTACGGTGATCTCTGCTTTTTGGACTTTGAGCAATTCAGTCTTAATGTCTTTTGATAAAGATATGTTTTCCTCCTGTCTGCCTGCCCGAATTATAAGAGATCAGGTTCTTGAAAACGGCTGTGGGTAAAGATACGCGATTCAGTGATTTTGACACTGTTCAACATCCAGAGTGCTGCAAGTAGCAGGATCGCCTCCAGGGCAAACACCAATCCGTAAGCGGTCAATGCGTCCCCTTGCAATGCCTGCACGAGATCAACCACGGCACCACCAATTAGGTTACCCGTGGCCTGCCCCACATTATGGGCAACCCCCCACAAGCCCATCAGCAAACCGGCGCGTTCTGGCGTGGTGAAATCGATTACCGCGGCGAGCATCCCTGAGGCAGCAAAACCGGTGCTGACGCCCAGAAAAAAGACCAGCACGAGAAATACGCCCGTCAGGAAGAGTGCCCCGGTGAGGATTAATCCAAGGAAGATGATCACGCCCAATACCAGGCCGACCCGCATGATCCGAATATAGCCATAACGCTTGATTAGCCAGCCGCCAGCTGCACCCATCGAGAGCAGGGTGCCCACGCCCCAAATGGCCTCCAGGCGGGTGGTTTCACCCACGGACATATTCAATACCAGGGCAGCATAGGGTTCCAGAAGAACATCCTGGGCCAAGGTGCCAATTACAGTAACCATCACCAAAATGAAAAAGCGCCTGATTTGAGGATCGGCCCAAATCATCGTCTTGAAGGTGGTTAAAAATGCTGTGCTGCGTGCTTCTTGGCTCTCAATTTGGATGTTAGCATCTCGCGGCTCCTGGCGAAAAATGCTAAAAACAGACAGAAGGAGAACACCTGCAGCTGTTACGCTCACGATCATCAGCAGTCGCATCTCGCTGAAGGGGTCCAGCAAGCGTCCCAGCAGTAATGCCCCAAGTATAATGCCCGCAAACATGGCGACTTTGTAAAAAGTAATTGCACGTGGGCGCTGATTGCCAATAAATTTATCTGCCAGCAGGGCTTCAAACGTGTTGCTGGAGAGGTTTCTGCCAAAGCCATAGGCGATGAATCCCCCGATCAAAATGCTGATGATCAGCAGGCTGATATGCTCTGATCGCACAAGTATCAGGGTGGCCCCTACCACACCCAACCCGGTTAACAAAGCACCAAAGATGATCAGCGGCTCCCTGCGCAACCCCCAAATCGGGTAGGCATCAGAGCGATAGCCCAACCATACTCGCAATGGAGAGATCAGCAGCGGCAGGGCATAGAACAAACCAGCCAGGGTGGCGGGGATGCCCATTTCGACAATCATCACCCGGTTGAGGGTGCCGCTGACCAGCACACTGGTCAGACCTAAGCCGAGGGGGAAGCCGGCCAGGCGCAGGTTTTCAATAAAATTGGATTTCACCAGTACATCAGCTCCTTTATAAATTTTGCTGTATGAAGGATAACCCTTTCGTGGGGAAGATTCAAGATTAAGATGGGGAATGGAGAGTGGTGAATGGTCCTTACAGGAGGCTGCGCACTGAGTGGTGAATGGTTGATTAGGAAATCGACGATCAGGTATTAGCGGATTAGGCAACTAACTGCAATTGATAGATTGCTCATGAGGACTGATCTCTTTGGCTTGCTTGTTCGAATTCTGCTTGTATTTGCTTGAATTCGTTCTCCTTACCCTCACGTATTGACCATGCTCGAACATCCTCAATGTCAATGGTATGGTTGGAAGCTGCCAGTTCGGCTTGGTTCATCTCTTTGATCGATTTCATTCTGGTTTGCCTCGCCTTCTGGGTCTGCGTCGATTTCGTAGCAATTGTTCTTGAACGTCATCAGGGTAAAAAGAGATTGCCTTCTCCAATAACGCGGATAATTCTTTGAGGAGTGCGTACCTCGGATTAAACTGGAAGACGATTGTGCGTCCTACGCTATGACTTACAATAACACCACTATTTTCTAGTTTGCCGAGCTGGTCATAGATTGGGTAATAGTCTGTATTAAAAAACCTGGCAATTTCTCTTGCATATCCCTCTTCCCTGGCCTGCAAAAAGATCAGAATCCTCTCACGACTCTTTGAACCAATTAAGGATTCCAGCATAATTCTTTCTCCTTAACAAATCTATATTACCTCAATTTTTATTATTAGTATATATAATTTTTTGTGAGTATTAACTGAACAAGTTAAAAGTGGTATTCTGAACAAAGGTATTGCGGACCAAGTCCTCCTCGGAAAAAAACAGGATGTTTTTTGAGAATGAGCAATTATTTGTTCAGAATATAACTTGTTCAGT
>SLIC01000179.1 GCA_007135845.1 Candidatus Brevefilum sp. | reverse complement strand
ATCCAGTCTGGGCAGGGCAAAATTCTCTACCATGACCACATCCTGGACACGGGCTAATGCTTCAACATCAACACCGTAGATCAGGAAGCTGTTCTGCAGGGCGACGACATAATCATTGGCGCTGATCGGAGCGCCGGGTTTAATCTGGTGGATCGTTTCCACCAGTTCGGCGACCATTTTGGTAACCTGGTCTGCCCGCCAACGCAGGTAGACTGCCACATCCTCACGGTCGGGCAGGATCTTGACGGGGATTTCGTTACCAGTTTCTGCCCGGTACAACCCTCGGCAGCGATCACAGTAACACCCCGCACCCCCTAACCAGGCATCCAGCAGGCTTTCGGGGTGAGCGCCGTACCACAGGTTATCAAAAAAGATACCGTCAGCGCCGCGTTCCAGCGCACCGCTGACCCTATCAACCAGGTGCTGCTTCCACTCCGGGTGGGTCCAATCGGTCATGTATCGCCCAGAATAATAGAAGACCTTGCGACCGGCAGGATCCCTGGCATACCAATCCTTTTCGGCAAAGCTGCCGCTGAAAACGCAATTTGAAACCTGGATATAGGCAAACACCTGGCAGCCAGCCGCGTGATAAGCTTCAGCAGCGCTGCGGAAATCCTCCCAATCTTCCGCTTCAACCTCCGGGGGAAAGCCCCAATCGTACATCAAGTGCACCCAATCGGTATAGAGCACCTCCTTGACCATTTTGGCGACCGGTGCCGTATGTGCTTCATGGTGAACGACTTCATCCACCGGGTAATCCATGAACTTGACCTTGTTCATGCGGATGGTGCCCGGCCCAGCCCACAGGTAGATCGGACGATATTTCCCGATGTCAAATGAATGGTTCATGCTTCTACTCTCGCCAAATCAACGGTTGCACCGCCAACCTGGATAAAGGGGTTTCTCCAATAAAGGGCACGACCTAAAAAACTCTTGACTTCCAGCACTCACCTAAATATTTCGCAGCACTGAACCGTTCAGGTCGCGATCAATTTCCCAGGGGTAAATAATAAAGGCGTCTGTGATCGCAGCATAATAATCAGGGCGGTTGGTGCCAAACAAGTTGCGATAAGGGTTAAAATGCAGCACACAGGTATAGGGAAATCCACCTGCGGCAGACACGCGATTTTTAACAGACGTGATCGTTCGTCCCGATCCCCAAACATCATCCACAATTAAAATGCGCTCACCTGTAAGAAGGTCATCATCCGGGAACATCAAGAAGTGCGGCCAGGCCAGTAAGCGCGGTTTTTGCATTTCCTCCAGCTCGGAGGGAAAGTCAACAGAGGCTACCAGCAATTTTTGGATATCCATCGCCTCTGCCAGCAGCCCGCCCGGCACAATGCCGCCGCGGGAGATCATGATCATCCCGTCAAACGCAATATCAAATTGTGGAAGAAGGTGGTCAATGAGTTGATCGACTTCATTCCAGGTGAGAGCTTCTTTTCTTGGTTGCATATAATTATTCCTTCTTGCTTAGTTTTGTTTTTCGCATGACCTGGCCAAGGATGGCTGGTGGTTTACCCTGGCTTGGGTCACCTGATGCGCGGGCTGATTCCACGCTCAGTGCCCAATGATAAAGGGTGGTGTAATAACAGGCTCGCATAAAGCTGCTGAAGAAGATTCCCAACAGCGCCAGGATGCCTGCCAGCATGGTTCCCAGGGCAGCAGCGAATAAACGACTGAGCACATTGGCCGTTGATGGGTGAGCCATATTAAACCCAAGCCAGGTGCCAAGTGCCCCGCCGACCAGGATCAGGAACCATTGTATGATTCCCGCAATGGGTTTGATCCCTACCAGGCTGGGATGAAAGCGCAGCAGGTGATCCCGAACCAATTGCCTGATCCGCGCAGTTGCATCCGTCAGCCGGTGATCCTCCAGGCTGATGATGGGCAGCATCAAGTAAGCGGCACCCAGCCAGTCCAGGTTATGTGCTTTTTGGGGTTGAAAAACCGTTTTCAATAAACGCAGCAGTTCCAGTCCTGGCAGGCTAAACATCCACAGGGTTACGTCCTGCCAGCGGATTACTTCATCCTTTTGACGATTTGTTTCTGCCTGCTCAGGTGAAAGATCCTCCACAATCAAGGCGTCAAAAACCTTGCAGGTCTCCAAGGCAGTCACCTCACCCCAAACCAAGAGGCTGATCAAGAGCAGGATGATGATCAGGCCGATCAGTCCCATGCCCAGCGGATCAAGGCCGGTAAAGAAGATCACCACCCCCAGCGGGACGAGCCACAGAATGATTAGAGAAATTCCCCCCATCCACATCTTAAACCAGGGCTTTCGAAGCCGGGATTGTTTAATCGCCAGGGAAAAACAGATCGCTATAAATCGAAAAGCATAACGCAAACGCTGCACAATAAAAGTCCTGCTAAAAATTCAACAATAACAAACCAATTATAACGTCAGGAAACATGGTTTGAAGGACGAGTTTTTTACTGATGGCACCCTTACAGCAAACTGGGTGGGTCCACCTCGATCATCCAATCCGGAAGATGGCGGCCGCGTAAAAGCTCAACGGGGTCTGATCCTTGCAGGATTATGTGCCAGCGATATCGCCCATGCAACCGGGTGAAAAAACAGGGCACCGGTCCAATCATATCAACTGACCAGCCTTCGGTTGAGATCCATTCTTGTAAGTGCCCGGCCAGGGCCAGGGCAGCTTCCTCTGCAACAAGGGAGTCATGATGGCGGTACTCTAATCTGACCAGCCTGGTGAAGGGTGGATAGCGCAGCTGACGGCGATAAACCATTTCCTGCTGATAGAAATCTAAATAAGCATGGCGTGCCGCCGTTTGAATGGCATAATGTTCCGGATCATAGGTTTGTATGATCACCTGGCCGCCCAAGGGACTGCGCCCGGCGCGTCCCGCAACCTGGGTCAGCAGCTGGAAAGTTCGCTCGGTTGCCCGGTAATCCGGCATGTTAAGCCCAACTTCTGCTAAAACCACACCAACCAGGGTCACCAGGGGTAAATCCAAACCCTTGGCCAGCATCTGTGTGCCAATGAGAATATTGGCCTCCTGGCGGGTGAATTGGTTGAGAATCTGCGCATGGGCTCCCTTTGTGTGGGTAGTTTCTGCATCCCAGCGTAAAGTCCTCGCACCTGGAAAAGAAGCTTGAACCTGCTGCTCTACTTTTTGCGTACCGGTGCCCAGCTGGCGGATTTGACTCCCACCGCATTCCGGACACTTTTTCGGCACCTGGCGCTGATACCCACAAGTGTGACACAACAGTGCATCCTGGTCACGATGATAGGTGAGCGGTTTATCGTCCTGGGGGCACATTACGACATAACCACATTCCCGGCAGAAGACATAGGTGGCGGTACCCCGCCGGTTGAGGAACAAGATAGCCTGCTGACGCGCATCCAGGACGCTTTGAATCGCTGTTTGCATGGCTCGGCTGAAGATGCTGCGGTTCCCGTCCTTTAATTCCTCACGCATGTCAATGATCGCAACGCGCGGCAGTCCCAAATCTGCCGTCTGACCTTCCCCAGGTTTGACGGGCAGGCTGATGCCCAATCGGCGAGCGTGGTGAGCAATCGCTTCACGATGCGCCAGGATGCGTTTGGGAAGTTCAATGTAGGACCAATCTCCATTGACAGCCTGGTAGT
>SLIC01000100.1 GCA_007135845.1 Candidatus Brevefilum sp. | reverse complement strand
CGGGCAAAGATGGCCAAAGACCCCTTGATTGGATTTGATTCTACGAATACTTCAGTTCTGAAACCTTACGGTGTGTGGGTCGTGATCAGTCCGTTTAACTTTCCTGCTGCGCTTACGGGGGGTCCTGTTGGGGCGGCCTTGGTGGCAGGCAATACCGTGGTGGTTAAACCTGCGTCTGTAACCACCTGGTCTGTTGCCTTACTGGTGGACTGTTTACGCCAGGCAGGAATCCCAGATGGTGTGGTCAACTTTGTTACCGGTCCTGGTTCTACGGTTGGTAATGCCCTGGTTGAAAGCAAGGATGTTGATGGAATCACATTCACTGGTTCCTTTGATGTTGGTATGGGTATTTTTCGCACCTTTGCAGATGGTGAGTATGTACGCCCCGCTATTCTTGAGATGGGTGGTAAAAACCCGGCAATTGTCTCGAAGAACGCCGACCTGGAGGATGCCGCGATTGGCATCGTCCGCTCTTCTTTCGGTTTGCAAGGTCAGAAATGCTCTGCTTGTTCCCGGGTTTTTGTTGAAGCAGAAGTTTATGATGCCCTTGTTGACAGGATCGTTGCAATGACAGAAAAACTTAAGGTTGGCGATCCTGCTGAAAGAGAAACCTACATGGGACCCGTCATTACAAAGACGGTTTATGAGGAATATCAGGAATTCTGTGCAGAACTGAAGTCCGCTGGCACAGTACGGGCTGGCGGGGATGTGATCACGGATGGGGATCTTGCCAAAGGGTACTTCTGCCAGCCGACAGTTGTTGTTGATGTTCCCCTGGAGCACCATCTGTGGCAGCACGAGATGTTCTTGCCCATCACAATGATTCACCCCGTCAAAGATCTGGATGAAGCCATGGCCCTGGCAAATGATACGAAGTACGGCCTGACCGCTGGTTTCTACGGGTCAGAAGAAGAAGTCGGCTGGTTTTACGACCACATCAAGGCCGGCGTTGTTTATGCCAATCGCCCGCAAGGTGCGACAACCGGTGCCTGGCCTGGATACCAGCCCTTTGGCGGTTGGAAAGGTTCCGGCGCCAGCGGTAAAAATGCGGGAGGTTTCTATTACCTGCCGTTGTACTTGCATGAGCAGATCCAGAATCAGGTTCGTCGGTTTTAATCGTCCATAATTGCCGTTAGAACATCAAGCGGAGGGCGAGTCCGACGGCTATTGGAAGTGAAGAGCTGGGATGATCCGTAACTTTTTTTCACGCATTGGCTGTTTGATGCTGTTTTTCGGGACGATCATCCTGATTGTTGGGATAGCTATTGCACAATCCGGAGAAACGCCGCGTGATTTTTTCATCTACGGCTCTGTGCTGGTTGTTACGGGCTTTATCCTCTATGCCAGGCTGCGCAGCAGGGCATCTCGGATGAGGCGCACTTCAATTTTCAGGAGAAGAGAACGACCCTCAGCGCAAATAGAGGAACCTCCATGGGAGAATCATTTTCATGACTAAACTCATTTCGCTTAATGAAGCCATCAGCTTGCATGTTCACGATGGTGACCTGGTTTACGCCAGCGGGTTCACCCATTTAATTCCTTTTGCTGCCGCCCATGAGATCATTCGACAGAGAATTAAGAACTTAACCCTCGCTCGGGCAACACCGGACCTGATCTATGACCAGATGGTGGCTGCTGGATGTGCCAGCAAAATCGTCTTCTCTTATATGGGCAACCCTGGTGTTGGCTCGTTACGGCGGCTCAGGGCTGCCATTGAAAATGGCGAGCTGGATTGGGAGGAATACTCCCATTTTGGTATGGTCAGTCGGTTGAAGGCAGGCGCCAGCGGTTTGCCCTTTATGCCCATGAACCCGACAGGGGCTGAAGACCTGGCTGCCCAAAATCCCAATATCCGGCAGGTGGCTGATCCCTTTACAGGGGCAAGGGTTGTGGTTGTCCCTCCTCTAACACCAGATGTGGCGATTATCCACGTGCAGCGTGCGGATGCGTATGGAAACGCACAGGTATGGGGCATCCTTGGTGATCAGCAGCTGGCAGCTTTTGCCAGCCAACGGGTAATTTTAACGGTTGAGGAAGTCGTTGAAGAAACGGTTATCCGCTCTGATCCGAACCGCACTGTGATCCCCGGGATCGTGGTGGATGCGGTTTGCCATGTGCCCTTTTGCACACATCCCTCCTATACCCAGGGTTATTACGATCGCGATAACGAATTTTACCTGGCCTGGGACGAGATCAGTAAAACCCACGAGGATGTGCAGGCATACCTTGACGAATGGGTTTATGGTGTAGTGGACAGGCAAGCTTACTGGGAAAAACTTGGGGCAGATGTACACCAGCGTTTGAAGGTTGGTGAGCGGTTTTCTCAACCTGTTAATTACGGTGCTTACTAAAACTGAGGTTAAGGTCATGGCAAACACATCTTACAATTCAATAGAACTGATGGTGGTGAACGCGGCGCGGTTGTTAAGAGATCATGACGTGGTCTTTGTTGGAGTGGGAATTCCCAACCTGGCATGTAATCTGGCCATGCGAACCCATGCCCCTAATTTACAGATGATATACGAGGCAGGAGTCATTGGTGCCCAACCGACTCGATTGCCGCTTTCAATTGGGGACCCCACCCTGGTCTCAGGTGCCACAGCAGTGTGCAGCATGTACGATATTTTCACCCTTTACCTGCAGAGGGGGAATGTGGATGTGGGCTTTCTGGGCGGCGCACAAATTGACCAGTATGGGAATATTAACGCAACCGTAATTGGTGACTACCAGCATCCCAAGGTGCGTTTGCCAGGTTCTGGAGGCGCAATGGAAATTGCAGCCTGGTCAAACCGGTGTTATATTATCACGCCCCATCAAAAACGACGTTTTCCAGCCAGAGTGGATTTTCATACCTCCATTGGCTTTCTAACCGGTGGCGATGCCCGTGCCAAGACTGGTGTACGCGGCAGGGGGCCCCAGGCGGTGGTCACAGACCTTGGCATACTCAGGCCAGATGAAAGTGGAGAATTGGTCCTCTGGGCATTGCACCCAGAGGTGTCCTTTGAAGCGGCAAGAGAGAATACAGGTTGGCCTCTTAAGAAAGCAGAGAATTGTGAGACCACCCAGCCGCCAACAGAGAAGGAATTATCCATTTTGCGTGAAAAGCTCGACCCACAACGAATCTATATCTAATCAATGCCAAGTATCCGCAGCTTAAGCGAGACGGAGTGTACTCCCGCAGCTTAAGCGAGACGGAGTGTACTCCCGCAGCTTAAGCGAGACGGAGTGAATGGGGTAAAATACAAAAAAAACATTAATTGAATGCTAAGCGAAAGGCATTATGAAAAAGACGATTCATGTGTTGGCCACCGAGCCTTTACCTGATGGGGGTGAAAAACGTATCCGGGAGGTTTCTGACCAGGTGAAACTGACCATAACAACAGCAAAGAAACCTGGTGACATCTCCGCCTCAACCTGGGAGAATGTGGATGTGCTCTATACCTGGCGCATCCTGCCAGATCCCGGGCAAGCGCCTAACCTAAAGTGGGTGCAGTTTAAAAGCGCCGGGGTTGATCGGCATCTTGGTCATCCGTTGATGAAAGACGAGAAAGTGGTGGTCACCTCAATGAGTGGGGTTATCACCGGGCAGATCGCAGAATATGTCCTGATGGCGATGCT
>SLIC01000074.1 GCA_007135845.1 Candidatus Brevefilum sp. | reverse complement strand
CCTCCGCGTTTACTTTTTGCCTGGCAGCCTCCTCCAGCTCCACCCATTTATCCTCACGCTCCTGGTTATGATCGGCCCACTCGTAAAGTTCAAGCTCATATTTTTCCCAGGGTTGGGTGACCGGATCACTAACCCATGGCAGGTATTCACACAGGTGTTCATCACCAGGGATGGGGAATAAACCAAAGGCATCAAATACCCGGCGGGTGAGGGGTTCAAAACTTTCAGGTAAGGCTTGCCAGCATTCTCGGAAGTGGGGGTAAAGATCCTTGCCAGTTTGGCGGTCCTGTAAATCCAGCATCCAGGTGAAGTGATTGACGCCGGCAGCGGTAATTTTAACTTTATCAATTGCCTGAAGGTAGGTGGCAAACATGCCTGGTATGTATTTATTGCTGGCATGGGTGCTGGTGAACATCGGTGGGACGATGATATCCAGGTCTTGCGCCAGGGCCTTACCAACCATGGCATACCCTGCGCTGAGCTGGTGGCACAGCCCGACCACCCTGACTGACGTGTGTCGGTGGACGGCTGCACAGATGCGCTGCATGGGGTTGGTGAAATTAATTAACAGGGCATCTGGGCAGTGGGCTTCCATGTCCTGTGCAATCTCCAGGACCGGCATGATATTGCGGGCGGCATGGGCAAACCCACCAGGACCACTGTTTTCAGCGTAGGGTTGGCGAATGTCGTATTTAAGCGGGATGCGGTAGTCTGACTCCCATAATTCTTCCCGTGGGCCAACTTCGATGGCATTAATCACAAATTGAGCTCCAGGCAGGGCTTGTTTGTGATGCGTAAAGGCCGTGATTTCCATCTGGGCGTCCCACGTTGTGTTGAGCCAGTTGATCAGCTGGTGCATGATGGACAGGTGAGATTCGTCACGGTCAACAAGGACGAGCTCACTGCCTTTGAGCGTTTGACTGCGCAAAAGGGATACGAGTGTGGTCAGGCCAAAAGAATAACTGCCGGCACCGATGCAAACGATCCTGGTGGGGGATGGTTTATTCATCACCATTTGAGGATTTTAAATAATTGTCAATCGCCTTGGCGGCCTGCCTGCCAGCACCCATCGCCAGGATGACAGTTGCTCCACCGGTGACAATATCACCTCCGGCATAGACACCAGGTTTGCTGGTTGCCATGCTCTCTTCTTCAACAATGATGTTGCCCCAGCGGTTAAATTCCAGGTCTTCAGTGGTGCGTTGAATGATTGGGTTTGAGCCGTTGCCAATGGCAACAATCACCAGGTCTATGGGCACTTCGTATTCTGATCCCTCAACAGGGATAGGTCGCCTGCGCCCCGATTGATCCGGTTCTCCGAGTTCCATGCAGATCAGGCGCATTGACTTGAGCCAGCCCTGATCGTCACCAAGGAGGGCTACTGGTGCTTTGAGGAACTGAAAGTCGATTTTCTCTTCCTTGGCATGCTCAATCTCCTCGAGCCGAGCGGGCATCTCTTTGGCCGTACGGCGATAGATGATGCTGCTCTTTTTTGCACCCAACCGCAGTGCAACCCGGGCAGAGTCCAATGCCGTATTGCCGCCGCCAATCACCGCAACATTTTTTCCTTTACAATCGATGACGGGGGTGTCATGTTTGGGGAATTGATAGGCTTTCATCAGGTTGACCCGGGTCAGGAACTCATTGGCAGAGTACACCCCAACCAGGTTTTCGCCGGGGATATTCATGAAATAAGGAAGTCCGGCACCGACCCCGACAAAAACGGCATCGTAACCCTCTTCTTCCATCAATTCATCGATGGTATAGGTAACACCAACGACGATATTGGGTTTGAATTCGACACCCAGGGCAGCCAGGGCATCGACTTCCTCGCGGACAATTTCCTTGGGTAAACGGAATTCAGGGATGCCGTAGATCAACACACCGCCATACTCGTGGAAGGCTTCAAACACGGTTACATCATGCCCCATGCGGATCAGATCGCCCGCACAGGATAGTCCTGCTGGACCTGATCCGATGATGGCGACCTTTTTACCGGTCTTTTTTTCGATCGGGATTGGATCAGGGGTTAAATTGCCGTGGGTGCGTTCATAATCGGTGACAAAGCGCGCCAGCGCACCGATTGCCACGGATTCATCTCGCTTGGTGAGAATGCAAGCGCCTTCGCATTGATCAGATTGGGGACACACCCGGCTGCATACGGCTGCCAGGACATTATCCTCTTTGATCAGTTTTGAGGCAGAGATATACTGTTTATTCTTAATAAAGTGGATAAAATCGGGGATCTTGACTTCGACTGGGCAACCAGCCACACAGGCTGGGCGCTTACATTCTAAACAGCGCTGCGCTTCTAAGAGGACCAATGCTTCTGTAAAACCAATGTTGACTTCATCGAAGTCTTCGATGCGCTCTGCAGGTTCTCGGGCGGGTATCGGTTGGCGAGGGATTTTGCGGATCTCTCGGCGGTTTACCCGTTCGACTTCATCGGCTGCTTTTTCGAGCGCGCATTGCTCTTCGTGCAGGTATGCGCGGTTCCGATTCATCAGTGTAGTAAAGTCGACTAGGTGCGCATCAAACTCTGGACCGTCCACACAGGCAAATTTGACCGAATCATTGAGGGCTACCCGGCATCCGCCGCACATCCCAGTGCCGTCGACCATGATCGAGTTGAGGCTAACAACCGTATGAATGCCGTGAGGTCGGGTCATATCAGCAACGGCGCGCATCATTGGCAAGGGACCGACGGCAAGAACAAAGTCGATCTTGTCGTCACGATCAATTAATTCCTGCAGTTTCTCAGTAACAAAGCCCGCATGGCCGTAGCTGCCGTCATCTGTACAGACATACACATCATCTGAAATTTGTTCAAGTTCATCTTCTAAAATGACCAGCGACTGCGTCCTGGCGCCAATTATGGCAGTGATTCGGTTGCCCACATCTTTAAGCGCTTTTGCCTGGGGGTAGCTGACGGCGGTGCCGACGCCACCGCCAATGACGACCACGTGTCCAAAATAATCTACCTCTGAAGGGTTGCCCAAAGGCCCGACCATATCGAGAATTTGGTCACCAGCTTCTAGCTGGTTAATTTCACGGGTGGATTTTCCAATCCCTTGCACGATCAAAGTGATAGTGCCAGCGGAATTGTCTGAATCGACAATCGTCAAAGGAATCCGTTCGCCGGTGTCGGAGATGCGGATAATGACAAATTGACCGGGTTTGCGTTTTTTGGCAATAACCGGTGCTTTAATGATGAATTGCTTAATTTCTGGAGCGATAAATTGTGCATCTAAGATTGTATATTCTGACATGGGCACCTTTAAGTATCCTGTGATGGTCACCGTCTTGATTATAAGTGAAACCGCTGGTTAATATAGCTGAGATTCTTCACAAAATAAGAGCCTATCTGTCATAATTGATAACCTGAAAGGCTCACTCTTCAACCGATAAAAATTCTACAGTGAAACACCAATATAGAGTCTCCACCCCGTCAACCGTTTCATTGAGCTGTTGAAAGCAATATAAGCCGGGTTGCAGTTCCCGGGCGGGTTGGATCAGGAAAACATCATTCTTTCCTCTTTCACCACGGATGGGGATATAAGCACCCGTTTCGTAGATTAATTTCATTTCATCACGATCTGCCTGGGTTTGCCAGAGTACAATCAGGG
>SLIC01000273.1 GCA_007135845.1 Candidatus Brevefilum sp. | reverse complement strand
TGTTCTGAGCCTGGTGATGTTCCAGCCCAAGCCCGGTACACTGACCGTGGGGGCCATCCATCCAGCATTCCAGGTTCGGGATGCCGATGACGATTTCCGCCTGGAGCTGTTGTATGATGCCACCCGGATGGCCGCCCAGCGTGGTGCTGAATTAATTGTCTGGAATGAAGCCGCCCTGCCCTTTGATCCCCAGGAGACCCGCACTGGTGAACTACAAATCCTGGCCGAGGAAACCGAAGCTTATCTTTCGATTGGTTACGCGCTGGATACGGCTGCCGGTTTACGCAATGAGTCGACTTTGCTTTCACCTTCAGGCGAATTTTTATCCGTGTTTGGCAAGGATCATCCTGTCCTGCTCAGCGGTGAAACCAGTATCACCGGCGGGTTGGATTACCGACCTGCCCAAACGGAGATTGGGGCCGTCGGCACCGTGATCTGCTATGATATCGATTTCACGGATACAACCCGAAAGGTTGTCAATGCCGGTGCAGAAGTGATTGCAGTGCCTTCCCTGGACTGGCCTGAAATTGCTTCGCTGCATTACACCCACATGGTCTTCAGGGCAGTTGAAAACCGCGTGCCGATGATCAAGGCCGATGTGGGGTTTGACTCTGCAATTGTGGATCCTTACGGGCGGCTGTTACAAAGGGTGGTCACACCCCAGGCCGGGGTAATGGCGATACTGACAGCGGATGTCCCTCTCAGAACGGGGGAGACCGTGGTCATGCGGATGGGAGATTGGGTGGGCTGGATTGCCCTGGTGGGGCTGGGGCTTTTTCACCTGGCGGATATTGGTATGGAAATAAATGGTAAAAAGTGAATAGTGAATTGTGAATAGTTCTTATGTGCCGGGTAATCAGGAAATAGGTAGTAGGCAATTGGGTATTAGGGTTTTGGCGATCAATGGTAAGTTAGGATGACCTGTTTAATGTGTTGTTTAGATCAAGTGCTTAAGGACCACGCGGTAGGCGGGTTTATAAGCACTGCGATAAGCTTCAGAATGATGGACAGCCGGATAGCCCTGGGGTTTGAGGGTTTCCAGTAAGGTTTCTAATTCTGGATATAACGGCAGGGTAATGGTGAGGTAAATTATCAATTGGGTATGGTCTGGTTTAAACACATTGCTGGTAGCGATGAAGGCATCCAATAACTTCTCGATGCTGCCGCCGGTTACCAGGTAAGGTGCAAGATGAACGCGAACCAGGTGACCATCCGGGCTGATGGGGTCAATGGCAGGTTCGGGATAGGGGTCAACCAGGTTTTGAACTTCTTCTTCCAGCCAGGCACGGGCGGCTTTGGGATCGCTGACCGCGTGGGCAGGACCGCAGGCAGCCTGGTGAGCCAGTTTGTATGCATCCTGTGCCTGCATGGCCGGGTAACGCATTTTATTATGGGTTAATATGTCAACAAATTCCATTGGGGCTGAATCCATTTATAGTTATTGTTCAGTCACCAGCGCCTGCGCACAATACCCTGTTTTTGGATCATGCTCCTGCAGGTTTATGGGCTAACCTGATGAATCCATCCTTATGTGATTATTCAATCAGGATCAGGCGCGGCTCGAAAAAGAAGAGCCAGCTAAGAAAAGCAACGACCACTGCCAGAACGATATACAGCAAGCCGGCAGCATGGTCTTTGAAATCGTAAGGTACTTTTTGCTGGTACAGGACAGGTATGATGGGGTGAAGCATTCCTGAATCACGCCGCTGTTGGGTGCGGATCGAGACTTCATTAAAGCGGGTGACGATCCAAATTGGGTATTTGTTATCCGCTTTTTGAGCTGTCAGGATGCAGGCATCCCGGGTTCTGCCCCACAGGTCGCGTTTCTGAGCAGCCATGGTCTCGACGGTGTAACCTTGTTGGCGCAGAGTCTCCGACAAAATGTCGATAACTGCTTCAGGTTCCAGTCCGTATACCTGGAATCCGTGGGAAAACCACAGGCTTCCAATGATCAACACGAGATCTGCCCCCAGGATCAGCCAGGTACGCCAGTGATTGAAAATGCCATCGCCTTCGATGAGTGCCAGGGTGTTTGCGATTATTAGGGGGATGAAGACCACCATAAAAATGCGCCGGTCGATAATGCTGACCGTGCGGAATAAAATGATCATGCCAATTCCCAGCAAGGTGAGGATAGGGATGCTGAATAAGACCACCTGCAGGATTTGTAAAACTTGCATCAAGGGTTCCTAAAGAGAAGAAAGGGGATGAAGAATCATGAACAAGAGTCTACCCTTGAAAAGGATCTATGAAAAGCAGGAGCGATAGGGTAAAAACGGCAGAGGTGGCTGACAACCCAATAACTTGGTGCCTTGCTTTTGATGTGAAAGGGTTGTACAAAAACCGGAAAAAGGTAAGATAATTATTGGTTATTATTTTTTCTAAGCAATGATTGATTTTGTTTACCAGGAGTAATGAATGGCTGTAGAACAACCCAGGGGAACCGAACGCGTCGTCGTCACTCATAAAGGTGCTGCTATCGATGGTGCTCCAATTGCCTACATTGTTGTGCTCGCCTCAGTGGTTACTGCATTGGCCTTTATTCCTTTTTCGATTCAACTTGGATTGGGGGGGTCGTTTCCTATGTACCAGGGTATCCTCGGTTTGGTAGGTTGGGTTTTAGGTCCAATAGCAGGCTCCATTACATCCGGAATGGGAGCGTTAATAGGTGCGTTTATTGCACCTCATACTTCTACAGTTTGGTTTGTATCCGTGATTGGTGCTGCGGTGGCATCCTTTGCAGCCGGCACGATGACGGCAAACAATCAAAGGCGCAAGAATTGGTGGATTGGTGTGACTTTACTTACTGTGATTGCGTTGATGATATTTCTTGGACGGGCAATATTTGTGAATGGTATTGCCCTGCAATGGGCAATATTGGCAACCTTTGTTAATTGGTCAGCCCTGCTGCTGTTCATCTTGCCAACTCGTACCCTCGTTGCTAAATGGATTGGCAGCAAGAAAGTCAACCGAATTGCAGCCGGGTTGGCGCTTGGTACCTGGATTTGCTATGGTTTGGCACATACATTCCAAGGTGCAATCACTTACACCATGTTTAACTGGCCAGAAGAGATATGGGTTGGTCTCAGTACCATCATACCTATTGAGTTTATTGCCAGAGCAGGGATTGCGGCTGTGATTGGTACGGGTGTGATTGTTGGATTAAGGGCAATTGGCCTGGTGAAACCCACAGAAGCAGTCTATTAAATTATAAGAAACCCCTGTGCAGACAGGGTTGCCTGTCTGCCGTTAATCATGTAAGACTGAAATAATATGCGTGACACAATTGTCTCTTTTGAAGAGGTTTCTTATTCTTACCCACAATCCCCAGCATTGGTGCTTAAAAATATCAACCTAAAAATTCGGAATGGCGAATTTTTTGGTTTAATTGGACCAACCGGGGCGGGTAAATCCACGCTTTGCAGTGCAATGAATGGGATCGTTCCGCAATTCTATGGCGGCCGCTTTTATGGTACGCTGACCGTTGCCGGCATGGACTCGTTGGAACATTCAATCAGTGAGATGGCACAGCATGTCGGACAGGTGTTTGAAGACCCTGAAACCCAATTGATTGCCACTTCAGTGGAGAATGAAATAGCCTTCATGCTGGAAAACCTGAAGATCCCCCGGGAAGAAAT
>SLIC01000001.1 GCA_007135845.1 Candidatus Brevefilum sp. | reverse complement strand
TAGGGTAGGGGTTTAGGGATAGGTAAAGTAATAAAATTTTCATCCATCGCATCAGATATGGACAACAAATTCACGATAATGATAATTAAACTAAAGCCATTTTGGACTTTGCGATTGCCCTGAGGCGATCACTAGTCAGCTTGATTGGAATATGGCATAATCAGGAGAGTTTATCCTGAGAACAGGATCGGAGACTTATGAAGAAAACCAGCCGGCTCTCTCGTGTGTCATTGCTGTTGTTTGTTTTTTTCGGTTTAGATAAATTATTAGCCGTATTCCGCACGATCATCATTGGGCGTCAGTTTGGTTTGTCAGCAGAGTTGGATGTGTTTAACGCAGCCAATAACCTGCCTGACCTGTTATTTGCCCTGATTTCAGGTGGGGCATTGTCGATTGCTTTCATCCCCATCCTGTCTGAAACCCTTGCCAAGCAGGGGCGTGATTCTTCATGGAAGCTTTTCTCGCAAATTGCGAACCTGGCTTTTGTGGTAACAGCAGTTCTTGCCATCCTGGTATCGATTTTGGCGGTACCACTGGTGCGTGGGGAGCTGGGGATCGCACCGGGTTTCACGCCAGAACAACAGGATTTGGCTGTAGATTTAATGCGGTTGAACCTGATTGCGACCTTGATTTTTTCAATCAGCGGATTGGTGATGTCAGGTCTGCAGGCTAACCAGCATTTTCTTCTCCCTGCTATTGCGCCTTTAGTTTACGACGGTGGGAGAATTTTTGGCGCATTGATACTTTCACCAGAAGTTGGTTACCGCATTGGTGGATTCCAGCTGCCCGGTTTGGGATTGGGGATACACGGGCTTGTGTATGGGGTCATCATTGGTGCAGCATTTCACTTATTGGTACAGATACCAGGTTTGGTTAAATTCAAGTTCAAGTGGTTTCCAAAACTCAGTGTCAGGGATCAATCTGTGCGTAAAGTGCTGCGATTAATGGGACCCCGTTTGTTGAGTATGGTATTCATCCAGTTGATATTTCTCGGACAGGATAACCTGGCTTCACGATTGCCGGTGGGTTCTGTGACGGCGTTGAGTTTTGGCTGGTGGATTCAACAAGTGCCGCAGACCATGATAGGAACTGCGATTGCCACTGCCCTGTTGCCAACTTTATCCGAACACCTCGCAGCCGGTGAGAGATTGGCATTCAAGAACACGATTGAGCGATCATTAAAAGTGATGATTTCGCTTTCTTTACCGATCGCAGTTATTATTTCTGTGACCAGCTTGCCATTAATCCAGTTGGCTTTTGGGTTTACGCTGAGTGAATCGCAGATGGTCTTATGGGCGGCACAGGCTTTCCTGGTCGGCTTGTTGGGTCATAACATTGTCGAACTCGGGGTGCGTTCTTTCTTTGCCACCCAGAAACCATTGATACCATTGGCTGTTTCTGCTTCGGGTTTCCTGCTATTTCTTGGTACAGCGATCCCCTTGATGGGGTTTCTGTCATTCAGCGGTATTGCCCTGGCAAACGCAATTTCGTATAGCATTCAAGCCCTTATCTTGATTTTGCTGCTGAACCGCAGGCTGCCGGAATATTTCCGCCTGGGTGGGTCTATCCTGCGTGGGTTACTCTCAGCTGTATTAGCTGGTGTAGGAGCATGGTTGGTTATGTCGGTGCTTCCCATCCCTCTACCAGGATTGTTGTTGACATTGGGGGGCATTGCTGTGGGGACACTGGTTGCTGTACCACCTATATGGCAAGAAATTCGTTTGCTTGTTCAACTTTAAATTCAGTGAGGTATAATCCTGCGCATGGAAGAAAACGAAACAACAACACAAGTACCCTTAGATGGGAATGAGGAAGGGCAAGCGAAGAAGAAATTCTTTGAACGCCGTTCTGGTTGGTTGATCACAGCGATCATCCTGGTAGTCGTCGTCCTGGTGACAGCTACGGCAACCGGCGTCGCGCTTGGGATCAACGACAGGGTATCCCTGGCAGAAAACCAGGCCTTACCGAGGATTCAGTCCCAACTAGCAAGCGCTCGGCAAGACATAGAAGAAGGCCGTTACGAAATTGCACTCGGTCGATTGGATTGGATTTTGGAAGAAATGACTGAGTTTTTGACTGATGAAGAACTGGCAGAGATCGGTGAGATTTACAGTCAAACACTGGTTATGCTTGCTTCAGTCGGAACACCAACACCACAGCCCACACCAACTCCGGAAGAACCAGAGAATACACCCACCCCCGACTTGCGGGGTGCAGAAGATCTGTATAACACAGCAAGGCAGTTTATGGCAGATCGAGCATGGGATGATGTTATTCAAACCTTGCAAGCATTACGTGAAAAAGATTTAACCTTTCGCACCGTCCAGGTGGATGGAATGCTGTATATTGCATTGCGCAACCGTGGCATCCAGAAAATCCTGGCGGGTGGAAGTCTAGAGCCAGGTATTTATGACCTGACCCTGGCTGAACGGTTTGCTCCTTTAGACTCTAGAGCTGAGGGACTGCGTACCTGGACTCGGCTGTATATTACAGGTGCCAGTTTTTGGGATGTTGATTGGGGACAAGTTGTGTTTTACATGGAACAGGTTTATCCGCATTTACCAAACCTGCGTGATGGGACGCAGATGACGGCCACAGAACGTTTCAGGATCGGTGCAATTGAATATGCTAATGAACTTGCTTCAATAGGTGAATATTGCCTGGCGCAGGAATATTTTCAAAGAGCTTTTTCGATAAGCGATGACCCAGTTGTTCAACCAACGGCTCAATGGGTGGCAGAACAATGTGCTAGTGGAAAAAGCGAACCACCGCCAGGTCCACCGCAAGAAGAACCCACACCAACACCAGCGGAGGTTCAACAACCAACGCCCACACCAACTGTACCGCCCGTTGAAGAACCTACACCAACACCAACCCCTGAGGAATCGAACGGTGGTGATTAGCTAAGGTTAGCTTCAGATATTTTAGCCATCCATAGAAATTTGGGTGGCTTTTTTTATGGTGGGTTCAGGAATTGGTGAGCTTACCGATCAAGTCGTGGGTGATGGCACTCGTAACCCTCACCGGAACCATTTCACCGATCGGGGCGATATCTTCAATCAGGACTAAGCCATCAATCTCGGGTGCATCACGAAATGACCGCCCAATCGAGATTTTATTTTCATGGTCTACACCCTCAACAAGGACGTCCAAGACTTTGCCAATGAATTGTTGATTTCGTTCCAACGATATTTCAGCCTGAACTTGCATTACTTTTTCGACTCGTTCAGTTTTCTCATGCTCAGGTATCGGATCACCAAGTGATTCAGCCGGTGTGCCAGGTTCAAATGAATACGGGAAGGTTCCCAAGTGATCAAAGCGAACAGCCTGGATAAAGTTGATCAACGATTGAAAAGACTGCTGATCCTCACCTGGAAAGCCAACGATCATTGTTGTCCGCAGGGTGATATCTTCAATTTCAGATCGTATATGAGCGAGCCGTTTGCGAACGGCCATGGTATTCGTCGGTCTTCGCATGGCTCGCAGAATCGAAGGATCTGCATGCTGAAGGGGCATATCAAGATAGGTCAGAATTTGAGGTTCTGTTTTCATTAACTGGATCAAATTATCAGAGACAAAGCCCGGGTAAGTATACATCAAGCGAATCCAGGGCACATGGGGAACAGCAATCACAAGCGCTTCCAACAGT
>SLIC01000065.1 GCA_007135845.1 Candidatus Brevefilum sp. | reverse complement strand
GCACAAAGGCCAGGGGCAAGGCAACGAAGACATTGGCAATTCCGCCCCGGGAGAAGGTCAGCACACTTTGGACCAGCAACGCAATGGAGAGGATTAACGCCAAGTTGCGAGTATTCCGGTTTTCCTCATGAATAGCCAACATGATCAAGAGCATTGCGCCTAACCCCAGAATGCCAGAAACCTGGTTAGGCCCGAAGCCGCCGCTGGCCGCTAACACAGAAACTGTTCCAAAGCGGATTGTGGTTGTCGTTAACGTGCTGTAGCTTGCAAGGGTCAACATACTTAAGATCGGGTAAACGGCCCACCACATCAAAGAACCGATTTCGCTGACACTGGTTTTAATTAGTCGGAAGAAGAGCATACACATCATCACTGCCAGAGGGCCAGAAAGGTTAAAGCTGATCGCATTGCGGGTAGCGGTGGAAAACCCAAAGGCATTAACTGTCAGTATGATCGAAGGCAAAAGTAGGAAAAAGTAGAGAATGGGTAGACTTGCTTTTTCAAATTTCCTTCGTTTTAACAGGGCGATAACAAGAATGGCCACCGTGGCATATTTTCCAAATTCCCAGAAGACATTAGCATCGGTCATGCGCCAGAGAACTTCTGCACCAGTGATATAAGCGACTATAGGGACGACCTTTTTAATGTCGTCTGAAGTGATAGCGATCCATACCCCGATCAGCATTGTGAAGAGCGCGTGCAAGGTGGCAAATAACTGAACGCTTCGGAGCAGGAAAGCCAGGGGAATATGAGCAAGCAGAAGCAGAACAATCTTTGTGCCGCTTGAAAGTTCAGCTTTACGTGGTTGCTGGTCTAAATGGCTCAGTGATGTAGTTGAACGGTATCGTGTGTTATTCATGGAATTAAATCGATTTGCCAGGCCTCCTGGAACATGTTTTTTACATCATCAAGGTATGCCTGATAAGTATACCTGACCCCGGCTTGAGTGGAATTATCGCTCTCTGATTTCCAAACGGCTGGATCCTCGACATATTCCCTAATTGCTGCAGCATAATTTGCGACCTGCTCCGAAGGGATGGCCTTACCAGCATCGAACAGAGCTAAGGTTTGCGGTATACTGCTAATGGTGCTGGCGATCGGCACCACACCGTGGGCCATCGCTTCGCTGAGAACCTTCGGCCAGCCTTCGGAGGCAGATGATGGAAGCACGAAAAGGTGAGCTTGTTTATAGTAAGACATCACCTTTGAAATGGGTAACCAACCTGTAAAATGTACACTATCTTCAAGACCTTGTGACTTAACAAAATCTTCAAAAGCTGTTTTCTCTGGACTGTTACCGATAATTGTCATATTAAACAACAGCTTCATTTCTTTTAAGACTGAGGCAATCTCTAATAGCCGACCTACCCCCTTTGCATGTTCAATGCGGCCAACAAATAGTAATTCAACTGGTTTATTCATAAACTTGAACTGGGCTGATTTATTGGCATTGTCATACTCTTTCAGGGTCATTGATGGGTTAATAAATGAAAAAATATGTGCTGGTTGTTTTTCCCAGTTTCCATTGATTGTGACAACACCATGATGTATATTTCTAAGTAATAATGAACGTTGCAGCCAATATGACCACGGTTCATAACCCTCAGGCTGCCAGTTTCCAGCATATTTAACCCAACAGGGTTTTCCCCTGCCCCACAGCCGAACAGCAAGCAACGCGATCAGGCTGATCCCTGCTGGACAGCGAACATGTATAACTTCTGTCTTGCGCAGGGCTTTTCGAAGCTTGTACAGCCATTGTGGGATATGCCACAACACACCCATTTTAGCCCAGAAACTTTCACCGCCTGCAGGTTGAACAGCCTTAAACCGGATGTTGTTTTGGGTATAGGGCAGGACACTATCTGGGGCAGGCCCAGAATGAAGCGGCGCGAGATGTTCAACCTGGGAGAAAAGTGTTGCCAAATGATCGATCTCTCTGATTGTTGGGCCCCAGCCCATTACTTGACCCTTTACTTCGTAATGAGCAGTGTGGGAGATAATTAGTAGTTTCATGTATCGCCTTTTCTCACATCCTGGTATACATACTGCAGCACTTCCCGATAGCGAGCTGTAACTTTTTCCCAGGTTTGATTTTCTAATACATGCTGCTGGGCTTGCAAACCAAAATTTTTGAGGGTCCGGGGCGATTCAATCAGTGACAATATCGCTTTGGCAGTGGCATCAGCGTCGTTTTGCGGGACAATAATTCCAGTAACTTCATGTTTAACAGCTTCTGCCAAACCAGAATTATCGGAAACAAGCGCGGTTTTGCCGCATAATCCAGCTTCCAGGACGGCGATTCCAAAACCTTCAAAATCGCCATCAGCAAGCTGCCGGCTGGTCATCACAAACAGATCGCAGGCATTATACAGCATATGCAATTGATCGAGATCAACCCGACCCCAAAACCGGATGGCCCCCAGTACACCCAATTCAGAGGCAACCGCTTCTAACTTCCTTTGGTTTTCTGGTAAACCCGCCATCCAATAAATAACGTTGGAGTAATCTTGCAACACTCGCGGCAGGGCGTGGATGACCACCTCCTGGCCCTTGCGATCCGAGACTTTGCCTACAGTTAGCAGAACAAACTTATCTTCAGAACCGGCCTCAAACCGAAAGTGGGTAACATCAGCATCAGGCAGGGTAAAAAAGCTGTGCTGATCAGCGCCGTTGTGGATAATATAGGCTGTGGGTTGATTTATTCCCATCCTTTGCATTGCTTTGAGCGTGTAAGCGCTGACACAGATGATGGCATCGGCGCGATTACCAGTCCAACGCGTAAGCCAGGCCGAAACACCCGACCCCAAGCCAAATTCAGTGCCATGACCAACCAACACCCATGGGGTTTTCCACAAGTGTAAACACAGCCCAGAAATCCAGACCGCGCGGGCACCAGAAGCGATTACCAACTGGGGCTGAAATGAACCCAGGGAATCCCAGAAAGCTGCCAGACGCTTGATCCACTTGATGATATTTACCGGGTGGCTAGGCAACCTGATGATCTCAAAGTCCTGCTTACGGTTAAAGTCAATAACCTCATCATCATCTGCGTAATCTTGAGGAGTCAGTACCTGGATGTGCAAACCTGCGGCAGAAAGGTGCGTGGCAAGCTGGTGGGCGTGGGTACCAATCCCCCCTGGCCCAGGGGGAAACTCTGTGGATAGAATCAGGACTCGGGTCAGGGTTTTGATGATGGCTCCAATGATGGTATTTGGGGAAAGTCTTGCTGCAGTACATCAGCCTCCTGTACTCTTTTACGGAGCACCCACACTGAATGGGGCAGTTTGAGTAAACCGAGAAGAATCTTGAGATTACGTTGCCACCGGGAACCCCGCATACTGAAGGTGCCAAAGATGCTAATCCACAACATTTCGCGCACCTGTCGTGGTGAAAAATAGCGTTTTGCCAGATACACATCTGATACGGTTGGCAGGTTTAGCTTAAGAATATTCCGGCGTGAACCGGCATAAGTATCCACCCGGGCTTTATGCTCCCTGAGGCCACCCACAGGCGCTCTATGGTGTAATATTGATATGCTTGGATCAAGTACCATTAAGGTACCCGTCAGGTAAATTCGCATTCCTAAGTCACCATCAGCCCTTTGTCCTTGATCGTAAGCCAGATCAAATAAACCGGTTGATTTCAATATAGATTTT
>SLIC01000128.1 GCA_007135845.1 Candidatus Brevefilum sp. | reverse complement strand
GGAATGGACCATTCACCAACCACCATCACTAAACACCGCATCAAACACATCCTCGGCATAGCTGGTCTCTCGCGGCATCCCTTTGATCATCTTGAAGGTTCGTGTGCCGTCTTCTTCCCGTTCTGCCCGCAAGAAGAACACCTCGGCTGTGTGTTGATCCTGGAAGGTGTTAGCCAGCTCAAACATATGGGTCACAAAGAACAGCTTGATGTCACGGTCCAGCAGAGCACTCAGAATTTGATAAGCGATTTCCGATCCCTCACGCTCATTTGTTGCCGCAAAGGATTCGTTGAACAGGATCAGGGCGTGAGGCGCAACCCAATCGACAATCCGGCTCATACGCTTTAATTCCTCATCAAGCTTACCGGACTGCATCGTCTCGTCTTCCTGACGTTTAAAGTGTGTATACACATCGGCACACAGATTGGCCGCGAAGTCCTCGGCTGCCACAAACATGCCTGCACCCATCATCAGTTGCGCCAGGCCAATGCTGCGTAAAAACGTGCTTTTCCCACCCTGGTTGGCACCGGTGATGATGAACAAACCCTTGCCGTCAGCCTGCAAATCGTTCCCAACCACCGGTCCGTCCTTCGTCAACGCCAGGCAGACCTCCCACAGGTCGCGGAAATGATGCCGCTTTTCTTCTGGTTTGTACACCGTGGGCATTGTCATCGGGCAGCCCAGGAATTGGAGCCGGTCATACAGGTTGAGGCAGCCCACATAAAAAGCCAGCTCGGTCCGCAAATCGACAAAGAACGAATCAATGTGCTCTGCAGATTGTGCCAGCGCATTCGCCACCTGGTTGATGCCCCGGTCTTTCAGATCAGCCAGGGCGCGTAATCCCTCGTAATCTTGAGACTCAACCATAAAGGCGTTCGGGACAGGCTTAATCTTAAATCGGTAGAGCAGGTTGTCAAAGAACCTGTGCATCTTTTTTTCAGGAAGGAGCAGATTATAATCTGCACCTTCGTTACCCTTGCCCAATTTTGCGCGGATCCACACGCCAGACTTGAACCTGAGCTGCTCTAAATGCTCATCCATTGCTGCCAGGTATTCATCCGAAAGCTCCCGCTTCACCATGCTAAAAAACCGCTGAAACCCCTCCGATTCAAACACACCATCCGACTCTACAGCCAACTGCTTCAAATACTTCAGCAACTCGGCAAACATCAGCATCAAATGCACAGCAGCCAACAACACCCCGCTGGGGGTGTGGGTGAAAATGCCCAACCAGCGGCGTTTCTTGAGCACCTTCGCCTGCTGCGAGATCCAGTAAATTTTCTTTACCATTTGGCGATGGTTGATGCAATCCTTAAGAATCTCCTGGCGAAAGCGGATCGCTTCAGCATCCACCAGGCTGGTCAACAGGGCGGTCTGTGAGACCTCGTAGATGAAGTCATCACCCGCTGCCATTGCATCCAACAGCACTTCCAGTTCCAAATCTTTGAGCAGGTCATCCGCCTGACCTGGCAGCGCCTGGTGTGGATCAAAAGTCTGGTCCCCGAACATCAGGTAAGGCTTCATGACCGAATGCGCTCCTTGACCAGATCGTAAGTCAGGTGATGCTGCCGGGCAATGTGCATGGCATAAGCCCGGCCGTCAGCCGCCTGCCGGATGATCTTGAAAGTGCGCATCACCGGGTTGTCATCGTCTACGCTGCTGACCATGCTGACTGTCTTCTCGTTTAAGGTGGAAAGTTCATCTATATATGTGACGCATACCCCCAGCGCATCCAGGTCGACAATTCTCTTGAGGACCTTTTCCCCAAGAATCACCGCATCTTTAATCGCCGTAGAGGTGAAAATTTCATTCAAAATGATGATGCTGTGGTCTGTTGCGTTCGTCAGGATCTGATGGATGCGTAAGACATCGTCTTTAAGCTTGCCCCGCAGTTGATGGATGTCTTCCTCGCGCTCGAAATGGGTAAAGATTTGATCAAACACAAACAGGCTGGCTTCCCATCCCGGAACGGGACAGCCCAGGCAGGCCAGGTAGTGCAGCTGCCCAAACATGCGCGCGAAGGTCGTTTTGCCCCCCTGGTTGGGGCCAGAAACAACAAAGATTCGTTCATTGCCTGCGAGGTGAAAGTCATTACACACCATTCGCATGCCTTCCCTGCGATGCTGTTCTGCCAGGGCAATATCATAGCTGCCCCTCACATAAATGTTCTTTTCTTGATCATTCATTTGTGGATAGCAAAACATCAGCCCTGGTTGGCGAATACTATCGATAAAGTTTAGATAGGCAAAATAAAATTGGATTTCGCGATCAAATCGGGAAACGGTTTCATCCATAAATTGCTCATGTTTCTGGCAAAACCGACTGAGTTGGTCGAAGGTCTCCGGGTATAACCCGGTGACCAAATCCAGGATTTTCGCCTCGACCAGGTTAATCCCCGTTGGGATTACCAGGTCGGACTGATAATCGTTAACGGCTTCTTCTTTGAACTTTGCAAAGAACCGTTTGACCTCCTGGCTGTAATCCTTTTTAGCAGTGATCTTTCGCACCCGTACCCAATTTTTACGGATGACGATATTGTATTCAAGGGCTGATAACTGCGACTTCAAGTCCCTGGCTTCGTCTGCGAACTGCTGAAATGCCGCGCTGTGGATGATATCTGCAAAATGGCTCATACAACGCTTCAACCCCCGTGACTGTGGCTCAGCCTCAGACAGAGCCTTAACCAGACTGCTGATTGCATCATCATAGGCTAAGGCGGCTTCCAGATGCCATCCCATCTGGTGATAGCGATATTCACTGTTTTCAGCCACGCTGAGATAACCTCGCAGCAGGATCATCCGGTCAGCAAACCGCTGAATCCCCTTGCGCAGGGTTTCGTCTTCCAGGTCACGAAAAACCTCCTGGCGGTACTCGATGGCATCCACATCCTTAAGCGGAGAAAAGAAATAGGGCTTTAGTTGGTAATTTCGTTTCTTAACTGTGACCCAATCAATGACCTGGTCCAGGTTCAAGTCAGTGAAAAATGGCGGCATCTCAGAATTCACCGCCAGGCTGTCTTGCTCGTTAATAAACAGAACGCTGCTCATCTTAAAAATTTGCCCGCTTTCAAAAACATTCCGGTTAACCAATTTCAGGCATACTGTTATTTTACTGCCCCTAATGGCCTTGAGAAAGAGAAAACCTCTGTTGAGAGAATTGATCCAAGATGGAATATAACACAAGGGTAGATGGAGGCAAGCCACATCATCCCCCTATCCTATCCCCGAAATGTGCGACCAACCTTAAATCAGTCCACAATTCGGGTTGCTGAACGGGCAAACCAGGGAAACGTTTCTGTTAATGATAGCCGAATACCGGTAGAGATTCTGTCACAAGCTGCCGCATTTAAATTTATATAGTAATCGCTGATCGTGATTCATTCATTCAGATTACTTGATGGTGAGCTGTCACCCCTAAGTGATGGTCTTTCATCGAAAACCTGTGACCATTCACATTACACCATTCACCTGATTTGCATCAGGTACATCCAAAGCCATCCATAGATCCCGACATAGAACATAATAATCAACACAACCCGGATCACACTGAGAATACTAAAAGCCCTTCTATAGCGATGTGCATTCTCAATAACCTCAACTATTTCTTGTAAATGATTCAGCAATATCTCCGAGAACTTGCGAGCCGTCGCCGAACTGCCTG
>SLIC01000246.1 GCA_007135845.1 Candidatus Brevefilum sp. | reverse complement strand
GGTGGTGTGTGCCAGGTGAGCACGACCCTTTTCCGAGCGGCCTTTTTTGCTGGATATCCCATTGTCGAGCGGCATCCCCACTCCTACCGGGTTGGGTATTACGAGCAGCGCAGCAACGGCACCCGGGACCCACGATTAGCGGGACTGGACGCAGCGGTCTATGTGCCCATTGTTGACCTGAAGTTCACCAACGACTCAGACCACTGGATCTTGATGGAGACATATGCCACCAACACCTCCCTGACCTGGCGCTTTTACTCAACGGACATTGGACGTACGGTCAGCTGGCAAACAACCGGCCCGACCAATATTGTGCCTGCGCCGGAACCTCTTTGGCGGGAAAACCCCGATCTGGCTAAGGATGAAATCAAACAAGTGGATTACCAGGCGGATGGTGCTGATGTCAATGTGACTCGTACAGTTTACATCAACGATCAGGTACATTTTTCTGATTCCATCTTTACACGGTTCCAGGCCTGGCAGGCGATCTTTGAGTACGGCCCCGGCACCGAGGGGATCCCAGGTCAGAATAATGGGGATTGACACACCAGTCAAAATCAATGCATATCTGAATTTGGATGGCGCTAGTCGATATGGTAGACGTAGCTAGGGATATGGAATAAAATATAATCCATTCCGTCCAGGTTCTAGCCCCAGGATGGTTAATTGGAGGTTTAATGGTCAACCAGGAATTACTTGATATGCTTCGCTGCCCAAATTGTGTCCAGGAAAGAGATGGGCTGCTTGATTATTACCAGGAATGCTGGCTGATATGCCAGGACTGCGGCCGAAAGTACCCCATTGTGGACGATATCCCGGTGATGTTGATTGATGAGGGCGATAAATGGGTCGAAACCGATAAGGCTGACCTGCCAGTACCGCCGCCACCCTTCTCATAGCACACGCTGCCAAGCGTTCTACAGGCTTCATGAAATCATTTTCACGTATTAAAACAATTGTTTTCCTTAACACGATTTGAATAAAAAAGTGTGTTTGTGAAATAACACTTTATGGCGCTTTTCTTGTTTGAAATCTCAGCTCAGTTATACACTTACTGAAAAAGTAAATTAATTAAATGGATAAAAAGATGTCCTTCTTCAAAAACATAACGAATAAAATTCCTAAGGATCGACCCACCCAGATCATCCTGGCAGTTCTGCTGCTGGTGGCTTTGGTTGGGGGATTCTTTGGATTGCGAACCGTCCGGCATGTCGTGGCAACCAATCAGACATTTTCGCTGCCAGGCGACCCTGTACTTCGGGCACCCCGTGGAGATGAAAACAGTGAAGACACCGATGACCCGTTCATCGATAGCCCTCCAGCAGCCAGTCTGCCGTCACCGGAGCCTTGGGACGGAATCACCCGCGTAAACATGCTCCTGATGGGGTTGGATTACCGTGATTGGGAAGCAGGCGATATTCCCCGCACGGATACGATGATCCTGTTGACCTTTGACCCCCTCAGCAATACTGCCGGTATGCTGTCTATTCCGCGTGATCTGTGGGTGCCTATCCCTGGGTTTGAATATAATAAGATCAACACGGCCTATTACCTCGGCGAGGTCTATAACCTGCCGGGCGGCGGTGCGGGTTTGGCGGTAAAAACTGTTGAGGAATTCCTCGGCGTCCCCATACAGTATTATGCCCGGATCGATTTCCAGGCATTTGTGGATTTTGTCGATCACATTGATGGTATCAAAATCACTTTTGACGAACCCATGCTTCTGGATCCCCGGGGTCCGCTAAATGATTTTGTAATTGAGCCAGGTACTTATACCCTGCCGGGTGAACTGGCCCTTGCTTATGTGCGCGCCCGGTCTACTGAAGGCGCAGACTTTGACCGTGCCCAGCGCCAACAAAAATTCATTATGGCTTTTCGCGATCGGATCCTTGAGTTTAATATGATGCCAATCTTGGTGGCGAACGCAGGAAACATCTATAACGATATTGCTGGCGGTATTCATACCAACATGACCGTTAACGAAGTCATCCGGCTGGCCTGGTCGGTGCTGGCGATTAATCGAAATGATATTACATCCAGTGTGATCGGCGCTCAGTACATTACTATGGCGGAGTCGGACGATGGTTTGGATATTCTTCGTCCGGTGCCTGATCGAATCCGCCTGCTGCGTGATGAGGTTTTTGGTGAAGGGGATATTCTTGCACCGCTTGCCGAGGGAGAAATGCGAGACATCATTGCAGAAGAAGGGGCGCGGGTTTCTGTCCGTAATGCTTCTTCACACGGGGGATTGGCCACCCGAACCGCTGAATGGCTGCGGGAACAGGGTTTCAATGTTGTCGAAGAGACCAATGCTGAATATACAATTTTCAGCCAGATCTATGTTTATAATGGTACACCCTATGCGTTGCGATTTTTTGCAGAGGCGGCGGGGATATCATCCCTCAATATTTATTATAACGATGAGGTCGACCCTGGGTTTGACCTGATCCTGGTGCTTGGTGACGATTGGGCTAATAATAATCCCATGCCTTAAGAAATTGGATCGGCTTCAGAACGGTTCCTGCCGGCATATTGCGGATAGCCTTTCCTCAATGGGCGGCTGACCCTAATGTCACAATTACCTTTATCTACTTGCGCTGGTCTTCCGACCGGCGCTTTTTTATTTGACTCCATCTCGGGTTGCGGTGGGTTTATCTGAATATCAAGATATGAGGTAACTACTCAGGCAACCCTCCTGCTATAACGTAAGAGGTGTTGTCTGATTTCCCTTCAGACTGAGTAATTATAATAATTGGCGGGGGTAAAAGTGATAAGTTGGATAGCAGGAAAAATAATATTAACCAACTCTCCGCCAACCCACCATATTTGGATATCGGCATTCATGCTGGTGGGTTGGCAGGGAAAAAGTGTGCGAAGCCTCCTGCGGATTGAAATGTTATGTGTAGATCATTAACTAACTCGTACTGAATGGCTGCCAACCCACCCTACTACTCAACATCAGTTGCATTTATGAGTAAAAACCCCGGGTGCATTCTCATTTAAGATGCAGACCGGGGTGATGGATTTTTTCTGTTTAAACGATGTGGTCAGGGAAAAACGGCAAATATCATGGTAGTGTTGGTAGTTGATTCAACGGAGCAAAAACCAGGCCTACCAAACCCCGGCCGGTATGTGCCCCCAATACAGGAGAAATCGAGCAATCAGGCAGCCATTCGCAATCAAACAGGGCATCCGTAGCTTCTCTCAACTGTGCGGCAGCATCGGGATTATCTGCGTGTCCAACCTGGGTCTGTAACCGGGTGCCTTCCGGGAATTTATCTGCCACATAAGCCGGGATCGCCTGGATCGCACGTTTGAAGGTGCGTGTTTTAACCAGGTCGTTGTATTTACCGGTTGATTTATCCACACCGATCACTGGTTTTATTCCTAATAGTGATGCCAAAAGACCTTTGAGATGGCTGATACGTCCACCGTGAATCAGGTATGACAGATCCGGCAAGGTGAAGACCATCTCTGAAACATTGCGAATCTCGGTCATTACTTCGACGATCTTCTCCAAAGACCAACCAGCCTGAATCGTTTTAGCTGCAGCTTCGATCTGCCATCCCATCTCAGCCGAAAGGGTGCGGGTGTCGATCAGGGTGATATGTGCATCTGAAAGCTGGCTGGCAGCGTTAAGAGCTACTTCGTAAGTTGCGCTCAACCCGGAGGATATATGGATCGAGAGGATGT
>SLIC01000111.1 GCA_007135845.1 Candidatus Brevefilum sp. | reverse complement strand
TCCAATACTTCTTTCCCGCGCACAAGATCAATCACAAGCCTGGTCTTTTGGGCTGATGTATTAAGATTGCTCAATTTTGCTCGAATATCCGTAGGCATGACTTCTTATCCTTATTATCTCTTTCCACCGCGACGATCCGCTTTACTGGCAACAATATGGCCGCGGAAGAAACGTGTGGGCGCAAATTCACCCAGACGATGGCCAACCATATTCTCGGTGATGTAAATCGGCACATGCCGGCGCCCATCATGAACGGCGATGGTGTGTCCGACCATTTGAGGGAATACCGTGCTGGCACGGCTCCAGGTTCGAAGCACCTTTTTCTCGCCTTTTTCATTCATATCTTCAATTTTTTTCAATAATTTCGGGTCGATGAACGGCCCTTTTTTCAGCGATCGCGACATAATTTCGTCCTCTTCTTCGCTACACTAGTTGATTACTTTCGACGCCGTTTCGCTTTGGAGCGATGGCGTACAATGTATTTATCAGTACGCTTATTGCGACGGGTTTTCTTGCCCAGGGTGGGTTTACCCCACGGGCTTTTCGGACCCGGCATACCAATCGGTGACCGGCCTTCACCACCGCCGTGGGGATGGTCGCGTGGGGACATCGCCGAGCCGCGCACCGTTGGACGCCAACCCATGTGGCGTTTACGCCCTGCTTTACCCAGCTTGATGTTCCCGTGTTCGATATTGCCAACCTGCCCGATTGAAGCCCGGCAAGCCTGCAGTACCAAACGGACCTCACCCGAAGGCAGGCGCACATGGGCATAACGACCCTCTTTCGCCAAAAGCTGGGCAGAGGTGCCGGCAGAGCGAACCATTTGACCGCCCTTACCAGGCTGCAGTTCAATATTATGAATGGTTGTACCCACCGGGATGTTCGACATGGGCATGCTGTTGCCTGCCCGAATGTCAGTTTGTTCACCCGACAATACTTTATCGCCAACATTCAAACCGACCGGTGCAATGATATAACGCTTTTCGCCGTCAACATAATTCAACAGCGCCAGTCGAGCCGTGCGGTTGGGATCATATTCGATCGCAGCCACAGTTGCTGGGATTTCCAACTTATCACGCTTGAAATCCACCATACGAATGTGTCGTTTATGGGCACCGCCGCGGTGACGGACTGTGATCCGGCCATACATATTGCGACCTGATCGCTTCTTTAATGGAACGATCAACGATCGTTCAGGATCTTTCTTGGTAATCTCTTCAAAAGTGTAACTGGTCTTATGTCGAGTACCAGGTGTCTTGGGTTTATATACTTTTACAGCCATTACTCTACACCTTCAAAAATCGGGATGCGCTCGCCTTCAGCCAGGGTCACGACGGCCTTTTTATAGGCACCGGAGCGAGTCCGCATCTGGCGGTTCTGCATATTTCGTGATTGCTTGGCGGGCACGATCATAACATTTACACGGGCAACTTTTACATCGAAAATCGTCTCTATCGCTTCTTTAATGCTGGTCTTGGTTGCACGATAGTCAACCTCAAAGACATACTGGTTCAAGTAAGAAGACAGATAGTTCGATTTTTCGGTGATGATGGGTCGGCGAATGACTTCAAATACTGATTTCTTCATGATTGCATTCCTACCTATCCAAGATAACTTTCAATGACGTCCAGCGCTGCTACCGGGATCACAAGCTGTTTGTAACCCAGCAGGTCGCGGATGTTCAAATAATTGGCTAACAAGAGCTTGACGTTTGGCAGGTTAGCGCTGGCTCGTTTTACTTCTTCGTAATCAGGGCCGTTATTCGGGATCAACACCAAAACACGCTCGTCGCCTGCAACAGTGCGGAACGCTTCCGCCATAACTCTGGTTTTCACTTCATCGACTTTGAGCTCATCAACCAGGATGATCTCACCCTCAGAAGCCTTGACACTCAATGCGGACCGCAACGCAGCCCTGCGCATCTTTTTCGGCATTGCCTGCTCGTAGGAGCGTGGCTTGGGGGTGAAAATTTTTCCGCCGCCAACCCACTGCGCAGCACGGATCGAGCCCTGTCGAGCCCGCCCGGTGCCCTTCTGGCGCCAGGGTTTACGACCCCCACCCGAAACCTCACTGCGACCCTTGGTCGAGTGCGTACCCAGGCGGCTGTTGGCCATTTGCCTGACATATGCCTGATGCATTAGATCAACTTTAATTGGGGCTTCAAAAATCGCTGACGGCAATGCAGCCGTTCCGACTTTCTTTCCCTTCATGTTGATAACATCAACTTCCATGATTACTCAACTCCCATTACTGGTTTCGCCCATTTGGGCGTCTTATTGTTTCCTGACAGGCTTGATGACCACTACCCCGCCCTTCGGGCCTGGCACAGAGCCATCAACAGCAATCAAATTGCGCTCAGGATCGGTCAACACCACGCGTACATTTGAAGAGGTGACACGTTCATTTCCCATTCGCCCAGGTAATTTCTTGCCCTTCCACACACGACCAGGGGTTGTACCGGACCCAAGGGAACCTGGTGCACGCTGGCGGTCAGATTGACCATGGGTTTTCGGCCCACCGGCAAAATGATAGCGTTTCACAACACCAGCAAATCCACGTCCCTTGCTGATGCCAATCACATCCACCCGTTCACCTGCTTCAAAAACATCCACACCAAACTTGTCTCCTTCAGAAACATCGGGTGATTTGGTTCTAAATTCTCGTAATACTTTTAATGGCGGCAAATCGTTGCGCTTGAGGTGTCCCAGCTGTCCCCGAGTTAAGCGTTTGGGTTTTACCTCGTCAAAACCAAGTTGGACGGAAGTATAACCATCCTTGTCCACGGTCTTAACTTGCGTAACATAACAAGGCCCAGCTTCGATTACCGTCACGGGGCGTGCAGCCCCATCCTCATCGAAAACCTGGGTCATACCAACTTTTCGTCCAATAAGCCCTTTAAACATAATCCTTATTCTCCTGTAAAAAGATAATTGACGAGACTGTCAGCCTGGGCTAGGCTGCATCATCTCCGACCGCAGCACAGTCAACTTTTCCTCCGCGACCATTCCGTATTTTTTTTGGACTACGGAAAGAAACGCTCTTATGCTGCCTCAAAGCTTGGCTTTTAAGCCAAACCAAATTATTCTACCACCTCATGACAAAAATGCCAAGAGTTTTTTGTAATTGATTCCCTGCAAACTGGCTTTTTCTTGAGGCATTTCTCGTCTTTCTAGAACACTTCAAGCCAGTTTGCTGGCAACCATTCAAGCAAAGCTAAATCTTGATTTCAATATCGACGCCAGCTGGCAAATTCAAACGCATCAACATATCAATCGTTTTTGAATCCGGGTCCAACACATCAATCAACCGGTTGTGGGTCCGAATCTCAAAATGCTCCTGGGAGTCTTTGTCAATGAAAGGCGAACGTGTCACCGTGAACCTTTCAATTTTTGTCGGCAACGGCACCGGTCCAACGACCTGGGCACCACTGCGTTCTGCGGTCTCAACGATCCTCTTGGCAGATTGATCAATGACTCGATGGTCAAATGCCTTAAGACGTATACGAATCTTTTGTTTAGCCATATTGTTTTCCTAAGTCCTACTCAATAATTTTGGTGATCACGCCTGCGCCAACGGTCAGACCACCCTCACGGATGGCAAATTGCGAACCGTTCTCCAACGCTACCGGCACAATCAGTTCCACGATCAGGTTGACGCGATCCCCAGGCAACACCATCTCTACGCCATCAGGCAAGGT
>SLIC01000274.1 GCA_007135845.1 Candidatus Brevefilum sp. | reverse complement strand
TGGATCGCACGTTTGAAGGTGCGTGTTTTAACCAGGTCGTTGTATTTACCGGTTGATTTATCCACACCGATCACTGGTTTTATTCCTAATAGTGATGCCAAAAGACCTTTGAGATGACTGATACGTCCACCGTGAATCAGGTATGACAGATCCGGCAAGGTGAAGACCATCTCTGAAACATTGCGAATCTCGGTCATTACTTCGATGATCTTCTCCAAAGACCAATCAGCCTGAATCGCTTTAGCAGCAGCTTCAATCTGCCATCCCATCTCAGCCGAAAGGGTACGGGAGTCGATCAGGATGATATGTGCATCTGGAATCTGGCTGGCAGCGTTAAGAGCTACTTCGTAAGTTGCGCTCAACCCGGAGGATATATGGATCGAGAGGATGTTGGGATCATCTTCGGCGACTTTTTTATAAAGTTCAAGAAATTCCCCCGGTGAGGGGGTGGATGTGGTCGGCATATCCTCAGTGTTTTGCAGTAAGTTATAAAATTCTTCCGGTTGGATATCAATGCCGCTCTGGTAGTTAACGCCACTCAAGCTGATCTTGAGCGGTAATGTGTGGATGGATAAGTTTGATTTTTGCTCAGGCGAGAGGTCAAACCCGCTGTCTGTCACAATTTGCATTTGGTAGGCTCCTACTTCTGATTAATTTTTTGTCCTCAACCAGACTCTAAGTCTGGGTCAGTATCCGGTTAAGGCAACTCAGTATACTTGTTTTATATCAGTTTGGGTCATTTAAATTTGTTTTGGCAGATGCAAAGAGAGGCATTCATATGAACGCCTCTCTTTTGAAGGGGTAGGGATGTCAGTTTTATTGAATGGCGTAAGTCAAATTACTTTCCATGATGATGGTCAGTGTACCCGCTGAGATCGGGACTTCTGCAGCCTCAAGTGCTGCGCCACCGCCCATTCTTTCGAAATAGGGATAAGGGGCAGAGCCTTCATAGACGCTGACGCTGATGATTTCTCCCAATTGGACACCGGCAGATTGAGCAATGGCACCAGCTTTGGCCTTTGCATCCTGAATGGCTAAGTCGCGTGCTTCGGCGACGGCGGCTGAGCGATCGTCCACGCTAAAAGTAATGCCATAGATCGAGTTTGCACCGGCGTCCACGACAACATTGAGTACTTGTCCCAGGCTGGGCAGATCACGAACGGTGACATTGACCGTGTTCTCTACAACGAAAAAGCGTCCTTCAACTTCACCCGTCATCGGGTTCCAGCGGTCGTTGGGATAAACGTTGAAGTTTGAGGTCTGGATGTCCTTTTCCTCAATACCCAGATTCTGCAGCGCACGCGCGATTGCATTTGCCTGGGCGGTATTGCCATCAAGGGCATCTGTGATAACCTCTGCCTCCGTTCGTACGCCGATGTTAACCATGGCGATATCGGGGACGATAGTCACTTTGCCGATACCATTAACAGATAATGAGCGTGTGATCTCAGAGCTGTTCCTGCCAGCAAATGGTGTACAGGCAGCTATGAGTCCTAGCATCACAACGCTAATGACGATTAGACTGATTCTTTTACTCATTTTGTTCCTCCAAAAATGTTAAATTAATAAGGTACTGATTGCCATATAGACGTATATTGTTCAAGGGAAGTTCCATTTTCTGAGGATATTGAGGTAATTGAGACGAAATGGCACTATTAGATTTAAAAACAGGTACTCAGACAGAACGTAAAACTTGAGGTGATGAATGTCATCCATGCAATTTCTCAGGCGTGCATTTTGTGTTACGCAGTTCATATTGACGATAACCCGTTTCTCGGTTAAGGTTAAAGATAGTAAATCAATGTGGAGCAGGCATGTTCTTCGTTTTGTGCAGCACGCTTCGAGCAAAAACAACTGAGCGAGGATACACGCGGGTACCCATCCGAGGTGCCTGCGTATTTTTTATTAACCCATGTCCTGCGCCCAAAATTTAAGCTTAAAAAATTGATGTACCTCACCAAACCAAATTGATAGGAGAGATAATGGCAACAAATACCAATGCATTAGCAATGGCCCAACAGCAATTTGACCAGGTTGCTGACTTGTTGGGGCTCGATTACCAGATACGGGAGATTCTGCGCTGGCCGCTGCGTGAATACCATATTCGTATCCCGGTAAAAATGGATGATGGTACGGTGCGTGTCTTCCAGGGTTACCGGGTGCAGCATAATGACGCCCGTGGACCAGCAAAGGGCGGTTTGCGATTTCACCCCGCTGAAACAGCGGACACGGTGCGCGCGCTTGCAATGTGGATGACCTGGAAATGTGCTGTGGCGGATATTCCGTTGGGTGGTGGAAAAGGGGGCGTGGTCCTTGACCCGGCGACATTATCCATCGATGAGAAAGAACGCCTGAGTCGGGCATTTGTTCGCAGCCTGTGGCGCGTGATTGGTCCCCGGCAGGATGTTCCCGCACCGGATGTGGGCTCAAACCCCCAAATGATGGGTTGGATGATGGATGAATACTCCTTGATCACCGGGCAATACACCCCGGGCGTGATTACGGGCAAGCCGGTGGGCGGCGGTGGTTCTTTAGGCCGTAAGGAGGCCACCGGTTACGGGGTCATCTATACGGTACGAGAGGCGATGAAACGCCTCAATATCGATTCAACCAAGACGGTTGCGGCCATTCAGGGCTTTGGAAATGTCGCCCAGTTTGCTGCAGAGGGTTTTATCAACCAACTGGGTGGTAAAGTGATCTGCGTGAGTTATTGGGATCGTGATGATCGGATGCCCTACACGGTAGGAAAACCGGAAGGCATTGACCTGGACTTTTTGATGGGAATCACCGATCAATACGGTACGATCAATAAAGATGAAGCAGTCACAGCAGGTTACCAGATTGAAGACGGTGATGCGTGGATCACCAAGGAAGCCGATGTCCTCATTCCATCTGCCTTAGAAGGGCAGATTAATGCCGAAACCGTCCAGAACATCCATGAACGGGTCAAGATCGTCGCAGAAGGTGCCAACGGTCCCACCACACCTGAAGCAGATGAGGAACTGAAGGCGCGTGATGTTTTCGTGATCCCTGATTTCCTGTGCAACGCCGGCGGTGTGACCACTTCGTACTTTGAGGGTGTTCAAAATGATATGAACTTCTACTGGACCAAAGAGGAAGTTCTAGAAAAATTGGACGATAAGATGGCCCAGGCATTTAAGGGGGTTTACGAGATGTCGCAGTCGCAGGATGTTTTCATGCGCGATGCTGCCTACATGGTTGCAATTGACAGTGTGGTCAAGGCGATGGAGTTACGCGGCTGGCTCTAAGCATCAGTCCACAATTCAAGAATAACCGCATGCCCCCAGTCAGGTCGATTGGGGGTATTTTATTATGAAAACTAGAAATAATTAGTTGACTTATGGAATACTTGCCATGCAACAATAACAGGTCTTGGATAGCCACTTAAAGGGCAGTTTTTTTGGAACCTGTGGGGGTTCTGCTAACCTCATTGCATTAATTTAATATTGTAGAATTTATTAACATGTGTTATAATCTGGGATGAAGGCAGCGTAGTTAGGATGCCCCCCTCATCCTTTACGCTGTCTTCATTTTTCCTGGTTTTAGCATTCAAAACAAAAAAGGCTGCCAGGGTTGTGGCAGCCTTTCTCACTATTCACTAATCACTATTCACAATCTTTTTATGCTTCTCTAAACTCGCCTTCGACGACATCCTCGTCATCATCGCCAGTATCATCA
>SLIC01000214.1 GCA_007135845.1 Candidatus Brevefilum sp. | reverse complement strand
GGTGTAGATTCCAATTGCTTTAAAGCCTCAATCGCAATCGCGGCAGCAATGCGATCATCCATAGATTTTGCCACCAAACGCTTCCCCAGATCAAGGAAGGGACGCTCAAAACCGCAGACATCCCCAACTTTCACCGGGCAATCTTCCTTGCTGGTTGCTCCAACATCTATGAACAGGTTCGAAAGTTTGGGGAGTTTTCCCATGTCGATCCCGTCCATACCAATCACGCCCCGGGTGCCGTTCATAAACAATACCCGTCCGCCATAACAGGTCAACGGGTTGATCCCGCCAATATTCGTGAAGCGAACAAAACCATTGGCATCAACATGGGTCACCATTAAACCAATTTCATCAATATGGGCCGAGATCATCACCCGCATCCCACCTTCAGTTTGGGTGCCTTTCTTTGCAATTAAACTGCCGAGGGCATCTACTCGAATCTCATCTGCTGCCTCCGCAATTTCCTTACGAATCACATCACGAATGGCATATTCAAATCCGGACGGACCGGGGGTTTCAACAAGCTTTTGGATTAAGGATTTCATAAAAAGTGCTCCTGTATTATCTTTTTTTAAGATGTGTTCTTTAATTGATTTTTCTAATCACGCCGTTCGCCAGCCAACAGGTCTGGTGTAATACGACCTAAAGCTGTGTGCAGCAGGCTTAGGGTGTTTGCCCAATCGTCTGTGCGAGCAATGCCAACGGCGGTATGCGCATAACGGGATGGAACAGAGACTGAAACACTGGGAATGCCGCTGCGGACTTTATGGATCGCACCTGCATCCGTACCACCACCGCCCGGTTGACGATACTGGTAGGGTATGCCCGAGTCTTCAGCAGTTTCCACCAGCCAATTCACCAAACGCCGGTCAGCAATCGTGGCAAAATCCATCACATAAATGGCGGGACCTGCACCCAAGTGGGTGTTGTAGCGATCGTTTTCATCTTCGTCATCCCAATGCGGCAGGTCATAGGCCGGCGTGGAATCGATCGCAATGGCCATCTGTGGATCAAAGGCATAAGCTGCCACCCGTGCCCCCCGTAATCCAACCTCTTCCTGAACGGTGAAAGCTGCCAACAAGTCAATATTGTCGGGTGCATGTTTAAGTAGTTCGATCAAAGTTGCCACACCCAGGCGGTCATCCAGGGCTTTTGCCCTGATGCTTGGACCAATTACTTCAAGGCGTGTGGCAAAAGTTGCCCGATCTCCCGGTTTAACTTTTTCACCAATTTCAGGCCCAAGATCAATCCGCATTGAGGAAACATCAATCTTTTTCTTACGTTCATCAGTCGTCGTCATATGGATTGGCTTGGCGCCAATCACACCAGGGAGATGATCTCGTCCAACCAATACTGGTTTCCCCGGCAGCTGGCGTTCATCAATACCACCTATCCGATCAAACTCAAATAAGCCATCCTCATGCTTTTTGACGATCATGAAGCCGATCTCGTCCATGTGGGCAGCCATCATGACCCTAACACGGTTTTCCCCGCGTCCATAACGGCTAGCCAGGACATTTCCAAGGGCATCTACTTTGACATCATCTGCAACCAGCTTGATCGCTTCGATCACAATCTGGCGGACTTCATGCTCATCCCCAGAAACAGCGGTGGCATTGCACAATTTTTCTAACAACTCAATTTGGCTGGGGCCGATCTCCGGCACTTTCCCAGCAGACATTTCAAGGTTCTTGGTCATTTATCACGCTTCCTTTTCGCTAAGCATGTTTCGAGTGTACCTAATCAAGGGTTTCCAGTGCCAGGTTCTGATAAGACGCTTCACAGTCAACAATAAAGGCTGCCATCAACCTGCCAGCACGGCGGATATCCTTAAGAGAAACGGTTTCAACCGGCGTATGCATGTATCGCAGCGGGATCCCCAATACCATACAAGGTATCCCTTCAGCAACAACCTGAATGGCCATGGCATCTGTACCAGACATCTTGGGCATTAAATCTCGGTGATAGGGGATCTCCAACGCTTTTGCTTTATCTTCAAAGGCTTTATATAAATTCGGGTGAATATTAGGCCCATAACCTAATCCAACGCCTTCGCCAAAGGGGAGACTGCGCCAATCGGAGGAACCTAAACCCTTAGCAAAACATACATCCACCACGATGGCAATATCCGGTCGGATATCAAATGGGGAGGTCAACGCGCCGCCCAAGGTTTCTTCCTCCTGGGCAGATGCAACTGCCCAGACATCCCAATCATGCAGCCGGTTCTGTAGTTCATCCAAACACAGGGTGGCTGCTGCCACCGATACACGGTTATCTAGTGTGTGCCCGGCCAGGGCTTCACCGGTGAGTTCCAGGGGTTCCTGTGCAAAAGAAACTGTATCGCCAACACGGGCTTGATCAACGACTGCATCAGCAGGCAGCCCCAGGTCAATAAACAGGTATTTCATCTCTACCGGTCCCTCACCTGCTGATTCGGGCAGCAGATGAGCCGGAGGTTGAACGATCACACCGGGAAGATCCTCTCGACCATGCACAGTCACCCGTTGACCCGGCAGGATGCGATGGTCAATGCCACCAATTTCGGTGAATCTTAATAATCCGTCCTGGATGCCCGTAACCATCATACCGATTGCATCCATGTGGACCGAGATCATCACCCGTCGTCTGGGTTCTTCTCCGCGTCCTTTTTTCAAGCCATGCAGGCTGCCAAGCTTACTCACCGTTAATTCATCGGTGAGCGGTTGCCAAGCCTCATGGACAATTTCACGAATAGGGCCTTCAAAACCAGAAAGCCCCGATGCAGATAACATTTTTTTCAAGTGTTCTAACAAATCTGTCATAAAATCAGGTTCCTTGTGTATTTATTTCAAAGTGAGCCTTACTCGGTCACAGTTGGAGTTGCAGTGGGTGTCAGTGTTTCCGTTGGAGTTGGTGTTGGTGTTGGTGGTTCTGTAGTGGGTGTATGTGTTGGCGTGGGAGTGATCGTTGGCGTCAGCGTTGGTGTGCGGGTTGGCGAAGCCGTCCAGGTGGGTGAAGCCGTTGGTGTGATGGAGGGTGTCAGTGTGATATAGGGCGTTGGAGTGATCGTCGGTGTTCGGGTTGCTGTGCTCGTAATGGTTGGCGTATTCACCACCGGGCGTGCTTGATTTGCCTGCAACACTGCCAACCCCAAACAATAACAGGGGATCGTCGCCAGGATAGCCAGGATCAAGAAGTAGCGAAGCCGCTTTCTCTTACTGAGTTCTTCCAAAACACCTCCAACCATCTAAATCATAACATCAGGCATCAAGCTGGGCAAGGGAAAAGAGGCACTGATTGATTGGTTACAACAAATATGTCCTCATCAGGGCTTTCTAGCCACAAACCAAACTCTGGGCGTAGTAATGGTGACAGCAGTACGTTTACTCAAACTGCCAAACATATCCACAATTTCAAAACCGGCCTCATCCAATAAAAACTGCACATCGGTAATTGGATATCCTCGCTCGCGGTGCGTTTCATCAACACGCTCCCACAGCTCACCCTCTTGTCTGAAGATGGTGATTTCCATCGTGGCAACCAGGTTCTCATAATCAAATTCCTGGCGGTGAATCTCAATGAAATCATCAGCCTCATTCTGGATATAGGTCTTCTCGCGCATCCAATCCACCGCCAACCCGTAAATGGTATTCATATCGAAAATATACATCCCGCCAGGTTTTAGCGACTCAAAGGCACACCGAATTGCCTCCTGCAAATC
>SLIC01000049.1 GCA_007135845.1 Candidatus Brevefilum sp. | reverse complement strand
GGATCAGGTCTCCAGGATGCAGCAGCAGCGGATCACGCCCAATACGTTCATAATTGACCCAGGTGCCACCTTCTGACCCGCTATCACTGAGCCAGCATTCACCCTGGCGAACTCGCAGGCGTGCGTGCAGCCCAGAAATGCCCTCACCGATCACCACCTGATCAGATCGTTCGGGGTCACAGCCAAAGGCTATTTGGAGCTTGGAAATACTAATTGCTGAGCTCTGCACTTCCAGAAGCCCACCTTCCTGGTTATCAACCGCCAAGCTTTGCACATCGAGCGGCAGCAATGTCGCATAGGGCCCTTCATCCTGAACACTGTAGACAGTAGGCAGCCGCCTGCGCGTTGAATCTAAGAACTTCTTAAACACACGTTGGGCTAAAGCCCCTTGTAAGAAACGCTGTGTTGACCAAATCAGCAAAAGGCCAAGGGATACCACAAGGATTCCCCCGACCACGAACATACCAACCTGCTGAATGGATGTGGGTTCCTCGGGTTCTGGCAATTGCACCTCGACCTGGATGGGAATGATGATCGTCTCTCCCTGCAGTCCTAAGCTGTCTTCAACTTTTACCTGGAGCGTATGTTCCCCTGGCTCAACCAGGTCGGTTAGATCCCAGGTCAGTACCTCATTTGTACCGCTAACGACAAAGGGGCCTTCATCGCGCAAATCGGCCACACGACCATCCACATACAACCAACTCTTTACCAGCTCTCGGGGATACCGATCAGGAAATTCAATGATGAAGTCAACCTCAAAGCTGGCAGGGGTAAGCGTTTCTGTATCTCCTTCCCAGCCGATTGGGGCTTCCCTGATGATTGATGCGGGTGGCGAAAGGAAGATGGGTTTTGGCGGCTGAACGTTTAGTGTAAAGTCACCGGAGTCGCCGCGTAACTCTCCACTGGGCAGATCAGCAATCACCTGGACGGAATAGGTGCCCTGTTCCCGAATGCCAGATTGATAGCGCAGGGTGTAGAAATACCCCAGGTTCTCAATGTAAGTATCAGGCGTGGGCAGGGGCTCCACGCCGGTGTAATGCAGAAATTGACCGCCAGTGATAGCCGCCATGTCGATCAATGATCCCCCCTGATCATTGGTAAGGAAAAAGTCTTCTCCCATCATCCAGACATTCACCTGTATCCCGGCTGAACGGGCGGCGTCTGTCAATGCAACCACCTGACCGATTTCTTCACGGTTTGGTGGCGGCGTAATGTACAAAATGGCTTTGTCAACGCCGAAGGGCACCACCCGTTCATCAGCCGCCCGCAAAGCTGCTTCCAGGCTGGCAAGGTTTGGTGTCATCGTTCTGAAGTTAGGCTGGTAATTTTCCAGTGCCTCAATCCAGTTTTCTCTTACGGATGTATTTCGAATGGCTGCGAACTCCTGTGTGAAGAGGGAGAGTGTATCATCTGCAGCAAAGCGGCGCGATTCCGCCCAATTGATCAATACATCACGCATGCGGTCGTAAGGCGAGATCCCATTCGCATCACGCAGATCAAATCGCCGGTCACCATTGATCGCCAGTGTGAAATGCACACCACTGCGCTGTTGATCCAGGCCCATAATAGGCACTGTCCGCCCATTTTCACGAACACTCAAATCTTCTGTGGTCAGTTCAAAGCCCTCACCCCTGGGAGCTTGGTGCGGTTTGAATTGCACAGACAGGATCGGAAAAGCTTCCGTTTCAGGCGGCAATACAATCAGTGCATCAGGGACCTGGGCGTTCACAACCAGGGGCGACCATGATCCCAAGCAAACCGATATGATTAGGATCAGAATCCAAAGCGTACTCCCAGGTAAAAGGTCGCCAGGTGCAAAACCCTCACTCTGGCGAACCTTTCTAATTTTAATGTTGCTTTTCATCAACATGACGTGTTTCAACAAAGCGCGCATCAAACGTTTTGCGCTGTATTTCCTATCAAGAAATGATTCTACCTAAACTTCGTCAACCGGATCATTCAAGACAGTCGGTTCAAGTTCCTTATGTAGTGTCAGACGTCTGAAGGTCAATGTCCAGGCTGCCAGGATAAAGGCTTGCAATACGCCTGAAAGAAAGATGATCAATGGAATGACCAAAAACGCCAATAACAGTGTGAAAATCAAACCCACAGTGAAGGTTCGAGCACCCGTCATAACTAAGTTTGTCACCAATGGAATGGGAATGATCAACGCCGGCAGGCCAATGATCAGCCCAACGATGATCCCACCAATACCGAGGATCAAGAACATCACCACCACCTTTCCCAGGTTACGGAAGATGACGCGCCAAGCTCGGCCAATGGCTTCAAAGATACCCAAGCCCTCTTCAATGATGGCAATCATAGTGAAAATCACCAGGACATTGATGAACCATCCAATCGGGATAAACAACAATGGACCCAGGAAACACGTGCAAATGGTAAATATCAGGATTGGCAATACCAGAATCAGGCCGCCAAAAAGGCCAACCAGAATGACGCCCAAGTTCAGCAGGAGCACCTTCCAGTAATGCGGTTTGATGGCCGTGAAGATCGTTCCGAAGGACAGGGGTGGGTCTTCCAGGTCTGCCTGATCTGCCAGGCTGGTACCCTTGATCACACCGGTTTGGCCCAGTGTGCTGAGGAACAAGAATAACACCGATACTAGAAAGCCCACAACCACCAAACCCAGAACGAGCATTATCCATACCCACACAGGGATGGATGTGATAAAACGACCAAACTCATCAAGTGCCTGGCTTGGTCCCGGTCCCATAAAATCCCAGGTGGGTGGTTGCATCGTAAAGCTGCTGCCACCACCCCTCGCACCACCACCCGCCCCGCTGCCGCCTGAGCCAGCTGCCCCACAACCCGCCAGAATTCCAAACAGCCACAAGATTTTATGTTTCCAGATCGTTTTCCAAGTTTTTGAAAGTATCTCTCCGTAGTTCATAATTTCACTCCTAAGTTTCTCATCGTGGGAAATTAGGGGAGTCCTCCCCGACGTTAATTATAGTAGTAATTCCACTAATTGCCAAAATGAGGGCGTTGAATAATCTACCCATTTTATGAAGATTGATTCATCGTAGAGGCGACTGATGAGTCGCCCCTACAAAAATTCGTAAATAATTTTTTAATTAGAAAATTTAAACCTGATCTATTTAAAAATCAAATTCGAACCTGATTTTTACAGCCTCGTTTGTTTTCGTTTTGATTTGGCTAGTGTAAATTAGTCCAACAGCTATTCCCATTCAATCGTCCCGGGGGGTTTGCTGGTGATGTCATAAACGACCCGGTTGACTCCCTGCACTTCGTTCACAATCCGGTTCGCCACCCGAGCCAACAGGCCATTGGGTAATCTTGCCCAATCGGCCGTCATAAAATCAACGGTTGTGACCGCTCGCAGCGCAATCACTTCCTCGTAGGTACGCTGATCGCCCATCACCCCCACAGCTTTCACCGGCAGCAGGACGGCAAAAGCCTGGGCAGTGCCTTGTGAAAAACCGCTGTCAACAGCTTCACCCAGATGATCCGAACGGTATACCAGCATCCCCGCTTCAGCCAATTCGCTGGTAAAGATCGCGTCTGCCTGGCGCAGTTTTTCCACCCGCTCCGGCGTCACTTCACCCAAACAGCGCACCGCCAATCCTGGCCCAGGGAAGGGCTGCCGCCAGACCAGCTCGGCTGGCAGTCCCAAAGCCTCGCCAACAATACGCACTTCATCTTTGAAAAGGTAACGCAAAGGTTCGACCAGGTCAAAATCCATCATTTCAGGCAAACCGCCCACATTATGGTGGGTCTTGATCCGCTGGGCATGCGC
>SLIC01000139.1 GCA_007135845.1 Candidatus Brevefilum sp. | reverse complement strand
TCATCGTGTGCTTTTGTTTCATCACCGCTGTTGAGGAGGAGGGGGGTTGTTACAATTTAAGTATGATTAACCTGTGTAAGTTACCGTTTCACTTGTGACAAACCGCACCATATTGCTTTACTTACGGGTGAAATACGACGATTACGACGATCGCCTTCTTCTAATAATTCTCTGAGATATGTGTGGTAATGTCATCATAGTAAGACGATAATGAGATGGAGGCAAGTATGACATTAGCTGATAATTCAATAACATTCCTCAACTATTTGGAAGATTTTGTTGCCAACCTACCAACAATAGCCTTAGACGAAGCCATCCCCAAACCAGAGCGCACAGCGATAATTTCGGTGGATGTGATCAATGCCTTTCTCTATGAAGGGCCACTCTCCAGCCCACGTGTGGCAACCATTGCTGAGCCGATCACTCGCTTGATGGATGCAGCCTGGGAGCATGGTGTCAAGGATATCTTGTTGATCCAGGAGGGTCATCATGAAGATTCCCATGAGTTTGAGGCTTATGGTGAACATGCCATCAAGGGTACTCCTCAGGCCGAGGCGATTGACATGATCAAGGCGCTTCCTTTTTATGATCAACTAACCACCTTTTATAAGGACTCCATTCACCCAGCAATCAACACGAAGCTTAACGATTGGTTGAGCGAACGTGCTCATCTCGACACGTTTATTGTGGTTGGTGATGTAACTGACTTGTGCGTTTACCATTCTGCAACTTATTTGAAATTCCATGGAAATGCGTATCAGAAAAAGCGACGGGTGATTGTCCCGGAGAATTGTGTCCAGACCTGGCACCTATCTGTGGAAGAAGCTGAAAACTTACCGGCAATGCCCCATCATGGAGATCTGCTGCATGCCACATTCTTATATCACATGGCATTAAACGAAATAGAAGTGGTGAAGTCTATTCAGTCATAAATTCCACTCAACTCACCTGATGTTATGAATGTTAGGTGTTGGTTATTTTTTAAGCCGGTTGTTTTTTATGGGTGGTGTATGTGGTATGATTAACCGCTGATAAAATGACTAAAATCTTAAGGAAAGAAAACCAAAAAATCCCTGCACGAATAACAATGGTTATTTTGGCAGGTATTCCATTTTAAAAATGAGGATGTGAATAATGACCGAAATTATCAGAGAAAAGCCTGTGAAATTCAGTTTGCCAAGACGTATCAATCGCTTGGAGGAGTTGGCATTTAACCTTTGGTGGGTTTGGCACCCAGAAGCACAACGTTTGTTTAGAGACATCGATGATTTATTGTGGGAGCAGTCCTACCATAACCCGGTAGTTTTCTTACGTGATGTTGATCGGACACGCTTGAATGCCATGATCAATGACCGTTATTTTCTGGATAAATATGATCGGGTGCTGCGAGAATTTGACCGCTACATGAATGAAAAGGACACCTGGTTTTCAAAGACCTATAAGGATTTACGAGATGAATTGGTAGCATATTTCTCGTTTGAGTTTGGGCTGCATGAATCATTGATGGTTTATGCTGGTGGATTGGGAATTCTTTCCGGCGATCACCTCAAACAAGCCAGCGATTTGGGCATTCCCCTGGTGGCGATCGGTTTTGTGTATACCTATGGATACTTTTCGCAGCGGATCTCTGAAGACGGCTGGCAGGAAGCCCAGAATGTGCCAATCGACTTTGATGCCTTACCCCTGATTCGCTTGCTTGATGAGGATGGTGAGCCGATCAAAATCTCGATTGACTTGCCAGGACGTAAGGTTTGGGCCCGCATTTATGAGCTGGATATTGGGCGGGTAAAACTTTACTTGCTGCACACCAATATCCCTGACAACAGCCCCAATGATCGGCAGCTGACCGATATGCTTTACATCAGCGATTTAGAGCTGCGCATCTCGCAAGAAATACTCCTGGGGATGGGTGGTGTCCGTGCCCTGCGGGCTTTGGGATACACACCTACAGCGTGGCACATGAACGAAGGTCATTCTGCCTTCCTGACCCTTGAACGAGCACTCGAATACATCAAAACAGGAATGAAATTTGATGAAGCTGCCGAGATGGTTAAAAAGACCAATATCTTCACAACCCACACCCCGGTACCTGCTGGCAATGACGAGTTCCCCTTATGGCTGATGGATAAGTATTTTTCACATATTTGGCCGGAACTGGGGCTTTCACGAGAAGAATTTATCGAAATTGCCCAGATTAAACAATCTTGGGGTGGGGATGCTTTCAGCATGCCGATTTTGGCCCTGAAACTCTCAGATTTTCGCAACGGTGTTTCAGAACTGCATGGGAAGGTTGCCCGAAAGATGTGGCAATTTGTTTGGCCAGACAAGAAGGTAGAGGACGTTCCCATCGATCACATCACCAACGGTATTCATACCGAAACCTGGCTTGCCCGCCGGATGGGAATCTTGTTTTCGCGTTACATGGGCTCGGATTGGACAGACCGAATTTGTGATCCCGATTTCTGGGAGCAGGTTGAAAATATCCCAGACGAGGAATTATGGCGTGTGCGCAGGCACTTGAAAAGAAAATTAGTGGCAAATATCATCAGCCGTGGACGCAATAAATGGGCAGGAAATAACATTCACCCGGTAAAAACGATTGCCAGCGGTGTTTTGCTGGATCCCTATGCCCTCACGATTGGTTTTGCCCGCCGCTTTGCCACTTATAAACGAGCCAATTTAATCTTTCGAGACTATGATCGTTTGCTGAGAATTGTGACCAACCCGCGTATGCCGGTTCAATTTATCTTTGCTGGCAAAGCCCATCCTGCTGATGAACCCGGGAAGTTGATGATCCAGGATGTGTACCGTGCCGTGAAAGACGCCCGCTTTGGTGGTCGATTGGCATTTCTTGAAGACTACGACATGAACATTGCCAGGTATATGGTACAGGGTGTGGATATCTGGTTGAACACACCAAGGCGCCCGCGAGAGGCTTCGGGAACTTCAGGCATGAAAGCGGCTCTGAATGGTGTGCTCAATTTTTCCATTTTAGATGGCTGGTGGCGTGAAGGATTTAATGGCCGCAATGGGTGGGCAATTGGCGAAGATCTAAACGCTACGGGTGATTCGCATGAGCAGGATGAAGCTGATGCCCTCAGCCTGTACGACACATTGGAAAATGAGATCATTCCGCTCTATTATCAACAGCGGTCAGCAGACAATTTGCCGGCTGAGTGGATAGCCTGGATGAAGGAAAGCATTCGTACCCTGGGTGGGCAGTTCAGTATGTGCCGTATGGTCACAGAGTATATGACCCAAATGTACGAGCCAGCCTTACATAATGGAATCAATGAGCGTAATGGAGAGAATTGATATCCATGGTTGAAATTTTGCTTTCGCCAACCGCCTGGCTGGTTGCTTTAGCCATTTTCATTGCCCGTACGATCAATATCGCTGTGGACACTTTGCGGTTCATGTACACATTACGTGAAAAGCGCTGGTTGACATGGATACTTGGTTTCATTCAATCTACCATTTATGTGTTGGTGATTGGATCGGTGCTGACCAACCTCGAAAACCCGCTGAACATCATCGGCTTTTCTGCTGGCTTTGCCACCGGCAATGTGCTTGGCATGGCAATTGAGAAACGCCTGGCAATCGGATTTACCCATTTCTCCATCATCAGCCGCAACCGCAGCACGGAGATTGCCGATGCGCTGCGTGAGGCGGGGTATGGAGTCACCGAGATCCCAGCCAGGGGTCGTGAAAGCAGTTTTATGTTGATCGATTGCCGGGTCAGGCGTAAGGAATCGGATGATGTAGAAGCCCTGGTCTTGG
>SLIC01000140.1 GCA_007135845.1 Candidatus Brevefilum sp. | reverse complement strand
GGGGTTGGTGACCTGCCTGCCCGCCTGGCGGTCTATCAAAAACTGGCTAAAGCAGGTATGGCCTGCCCCACCGTGATCCACAGCACTGCTTTCCTGGAGGACAGCGCGATCCTGTCTGATGGGATCCAGGTGTATCCTTTTGCCTATGTTGGGGTTCGGGTTCGGGTGGGATTTGGCAGCATCATCAATACCGGCGCCATCGTTTCCCATGATTGTGAGCTGGCAGCTTATGTTAACCTCTCTCCGGGGGCGACCCTGGCTGGCGGCGTGGTTGTGGGTGAAGCGGCATTAATTGGCATGCGCGCCACGGTCAACCTTAACGTCAGGGTCGGAAAAAGGGCGCGGATAGGCAATGGGGCTACCGTCAAAGCCGATGTGCCTGATGGTGGCATTGTCCCAGCCGGGGCGATCTGGCCGCTGATTTAGACGGTAGCTGGTAGCGGGTAGTCGGTAGTTGGTAGTCGGGAAATTCTTCAGGTTAGGTAATACCGACCCAGTTCTACCGACTCAGTTCTACCGACTGAGCTCTACCGACTAATCTCTACCAACTGAGTTCTAACAAAAAATGAAAGGCAGGCATTATTATGTTTGGAAAAAAGAAAAGCACCGCGACATCCTCCCCAACTTCACCGGTTGATCGAGTCACTTCTGTGCTCGGCCCTGGCATCAGCTGGAAAGGTGATCTGCGCGGAAAAGGCGGTGTGCGCATTGAAGGTGCTTTGGAGGGCGAGATCGCTGTGCGCGGCATGGTCATCATTGGTGAGACCGGTCGGGTGACCTGTGAGGAGCTCAAAGCCCGCACGGTGATTGTGGCAGGTTCGGTTAAAGGGCGGATTGTGTCTGAAAAGCTGGAGATTCGAGCCACAGGTCGGGTTTATGGTGATGTGACCGTGCAATCCATCTCAACCGATGAAGGCGCGTTCCTGCGAGGCAAGGTCACCATGGAGGAACGCGTTGACCTGTCCGATTTACCAGCCGGGGAGAAGGAACAGTCCGAAGAACCAGCACAATCCGACTTCCAGGGAGAAGACGAATTACAAGAACAGCAGGAGGGCTGATCCATGCGCATGTCCCAATTGTTCAGCACCACCCTGCGGGAGCCGCCGTCTGAGGCGGAGATTCCCAGCCACCAGCTTTTACTCAGGGCGGGTTTCATTCGTCAATTAGGCGCGGGTATCTTTTCCTATTTGCCCTTGGCCAGGCGGGTAATGAACCGCATCGAGTCGATCATGCGTGAGGAGATGAACGCTATCGGTGGGCAAGAACTGACCATGCCCGTGGTTCATCCTGCGGACGTCTGGCAGGAAACCGGTCGCTGGGCAGATGTGGGTGATGAGATGGCCCGCTTCAAAGACCGTACGGGTCATGATATGGTGTTAGCGATGACGCATGAGGAGGTTGTGGCTGACCTTGCCCGGCGAGAGATCCAATCTTATCGTCAGCTGCCCAGCTTGATTTATCATATCCAGACCAAGTTTCGCGATGACCCCCGTCCCAGGGCAGGACTGATCCGGGTGCGGGAATTCACCATGCTTGACAGCTACAGCCTAGACCGTGACCAGGCAGGCTTGGACCGGCAATACGAGGCGCATTACGATGCTTATTTTCGCATTTTTAACCGCTGCGGCTTACCAGTCCATGCGGTGCGTTCTGATACCGGCATGATGGGTGGAACAGCGGCCCATGAATACATGTACCTGGCACCGGTTGGCGAGGATACGCTTTTGTTCTGCAATGGTTGTGATTATTCCGCCAACCGCCAGGTGGCTGTATTTCGTAAACCTGATACGCCAAATGAGGATCCACTGCCATTAGAAAAGGTGGCTACACCCAATGCATCCACCATCGCAGACCTGGCACACTACCTGGACATCCCAACCTCGCTTACTGCCAAGGCCGTCTTCTTGATGGCTGAAATGGCTGGTGAACAACCCCCCCAAATGGTGTTTACCGTTTTACGCGGTGACATGGCCCTCAACGAGACCAAGCTGGCAAATGCCCTTGCTGCTGCTGGCAAAGGCCTTGTGAGCAGCCTGCGTCCCGCCGTTGACGAAGAAATTGAGGCCATTGGCGCCAGCCCGGGTTATGCCTCGCCGATTGGGGTCAACCGGGATAAGGTCTGGGTTGTGGTGGCTGATCTGCTGACCCGTTCACCCAACCTGGTTGCTGGGGCAAACGAGACGGGATTCCATTTGCGTAATACGAACCTTGAACGGGATTATCAAGCTGACATTTTGGCGGATATTGTTCTGGCAGAGGATGGCGCGCCATGCCTACATTGCAATGGGGTGCTGGTAGCCTCACGTGGGGTTGAGGTAGGCAATATTTTCAAGCTGGGGAGCCGCTATACGGATGCCCTGGGTGCCTCATTCCTGGATGAAGCAGGAAAACCACAGTCGATCCTCATGGGGTCTTATGGGATTGGTGTGGGCCGCTTGATGGCCTGTATTGCCGAGGAATATCATGATGACGCAGGCCTGGTCTGGCCTGCGTCGGTAGCGCCTTTCCCGGTTCACCTGGTGGTTCTGAGCAGCAAGGATGGATCCGCTGAGAGGGCAGCTGAGGCATTTTATGTGGACTTGGTGCGGGCGGGGCTGGAACCCCTGTATGATGACCGGGACGAACGCGCTGGTGTCAAGTTTAACGATGCCGACCTGATCGGTATCCCCTTGCGCTTAACGATCTCCGCCCGGTCGCTGCAGGCTGGCGGCTTTGAATTCAAGCGCCGTGCCGGAGATAGTCGCTGGATCGTGCCGGTGGAAGAAGCGCTGTCGGCGGTCAAGGTAGAGATAGAACAGGCAGTCGTGGCAATCAAAGAACAGTTTGGGTTGCATTAATCTGTAAAAGGGCGAGGCCTGTCTTCGCAAGCTAGACACTGAGTGCGTCGCCCTTACGTAGAGTTAGAAATTATGTATGAAGGAAAAAATGAATCACACAATCGAATTCTCTAAGTGCAACCATTGGATCCTTTAAATCTGCAACAACCAAACAGTTTTATCGCTTGGGATTAACCGATCAAAAAACCATCTGCCACCGAAATTATTATGAACACACCATCCGAGATGATGAGGACTATCAACGAATCATAGAATACATTCAGCTTAATCCATCCAATTGCGCGAATGATCAAGAATTCATCTTGTTTTGATTATCAAATAATGTAAATTAAACTTCTCAATTAACCAATTTCAAACTCATGTCAGCCTTAACCACGCACTTATTAGAACTTACCCAATGGGGACCAGAGATGATCGGCATTCTTGACCTGCCCCAAAAATGTTGGCCCAAACCGGGGCAGTATTTGGCCTGCCAGCGCCCTGGGGATGTTGATCTCCTCCCGACCCCCCTGTTTCGCGTCTTTGGAGAACCGGATCAACTCAGCCTGGCACCTATCCCTGAATCATGGAATCCCGGGGATCGCCTGATCCTTTTACCACCCCAGGGGCGCGGGTTTGAACTGCCAAAACCAGCTCGGCGGGTGGGTTTGATTCCCTTTGACGTTTCACCTGCCAGGGTGTTATCGCTGGTTGACCCTGCCCGCAACCAGGGTGCTGAAATCGCATTATTCAGTGATACCGGGCTTCCGGTTGATGTGCTCAAGCGAATTCCCTCCCGGGTCGAGGTCCTGCCCCTCTCGTCCCTGGCTGAGGACCCTGCCTGGCCTGATTACCTAGCAGTTGATCTGGACCGATCCGCACTTAAATCGTTAATGCAAAAGATCGACCTGGTCAGCTTACGTGTTAGCGTTGAATTACTTTTACGTACACCCATGCCCTGCCTGGGCATTGG
>SLIC01000011.1 GCA_007135845.1 Candidatus Brevefilum sp. | reverse complement strand
GTTGTTCAAGTTAATGAATGAGGAGAACTCGTTAGCCCCCTGTTGACGGGAGGTTGCGGGGGTAATAGAGAATGGTGCGGTCACAACCAGACCGCACCCTACTAACACAAGATTGCTGGAAGTACCATTCTATCTCCACATGCACATCGTTCCCCAGACCATGGAAACAGTCCAATTTAAAAAAAGGGTCAACAATGCCCAGGGCAAAACAATTAGTGATACACTTATCCCGGGTTGGCACCAGCCAGTTTATCCACTTGGAAACGATGCCAATGATATAGACAATAGCCAGAAAAAGAACAATATGGACACTGAAATCACCCTCAAAGAAGCAGAATTCCAAACTGGAAATGTGACCACGCTTTCCATCGCGCATGCTGTTCACGATACTTATTCTGCATTCTTACCCCCTTTGCTGCCCATCCTGATCGAAAAATTCACTCTTTCAAACACTGCTGCAGGTTTATTATCCGTATGCTACCAGCTGCCTTCCATCTTGCAGCCCTTCATCGGGCGCCTGGCAGACCGCACCAATCTACGCTTTTTCGTTATCCTTGCACCCACAATAACCGGTGCAGCCATGAGTTCACTTGGCATCGCACCTGCCTATGGATTTGCCGCCTTCTTATTGCTCCTGGCGGGGGTCAGTTCTTCCACCCTGCACGCCACCGGTCCTGTCTTGGGGAGTGCCCTCTCGGGCAATCGCTTGGGTCGCGGGATGAGTTTCTGGATGGTCGGTGGAGAGATGGGCAGGGCAGTGGGTCCGCTGGTGACGGTCACAGCCATAGCCTACCTGTCCCTGGAGGGTTTACCCTGGCTGATGTTGGCCGGTGTGCTGACGTCGATCTTCCTCTTTTTCAAGCTGGACCAGGTCTCAACCCGTCCCCAGGAGCAGCGTGATCCTATCCCATGGCGCAATGGCTTGCAAAAGCTGCGTCCAATTATGCTCCCCCTGGCCGTCATCCTCTTAATTCGCGGCCTGGCAATGGCCACCCTGACCACTTTCTTGCCCACCTTACTCACTCGAGAAGGTATTAGTTTATGGATGGCTGGTTTATCACTGACAATTCTGGAAGTCTCTGGAATGGCAGGTGCCTTCCTGGCCGGCAGCTTGAGTGACAGATTCGGTCGGCGCCGCATGCTGGTGATCTCATTTGTTGCCACGCCAATTTTGATGTACCTTTTTATCCAGGCTGACCCCTGGTTGAAACTCCCATTACTGCTGCTGCTGGGCTTTTTTAGCATCAGTGTCGTGCCGGTGTTTATGGCGATCGTCATGGAAAACGCACCTGACCAGCGCGCTTTCGCCAACGGTGTCTACATGGCAACCAGCTTTTTGCTCCAAGCTCTGGCCGTAATCTTGGTTGGGGCACTCTCAGACTGGGTTGACCTGCGGTTTACGTTCTTGCTGAGTGCTGGTCTGCTGTTGCTGTGCCTGCCTTTTGTACGTCTGCTCCCAAGGTCGTTGCGAACCGATTAGAGAATGAGTCGAAGCCCTCATCCGGGTCTCTTTTCCATGGGGATTTTTTCCGGGAAAGCATTACCATCAATCACATTTCCACGAATTGTTTTTGATATTAAAAACAACGTTAACTCAATGGATAATCCACATTCTTGTATTAAATGATCATCAGTGAACACAAGTGTGATTTTGATTCAGGTAGCGGATGTAATATACTCTTAATAAAAGGAGGCATACATTATGGACACAATCACAATCGATGAAATTAAACAATTTCTACCGGCGCAATCGGGCTGGCATGTTTCGCTGTATATGCCCACCGAACATAAAGGTCAAGAAACCGAACAGAATCGCATCCGGTATAAGAATTTATTACAAGAAGCAGAACAACGTCTATTAACGAAGGAGCTGCGCACTCCCGAAGTGCGACAGCTATTGGAACCAGCCCAACAGCTGTTAGAACAACCGGGTTTCTGGCGACATCAAAGTCATGGTTTGGCAGTTTTCCTTACGGCTGATACATTTACGTATTACCGTTTACCGCTCTCATTTAATGAGTATGTGGTCATCTCAGACAGTTTTCACATCAAGCCGCTGCTGCCGTTCTTTGCCTGTGACGGTCACTTCTATATCTTAGCCCTCAGCCAGAAACAGGTTAGACTGCTGGAAGGCACCCGCCGCTCAGTTGATGAGATCGAACTTGAAAATTTGCCAACAAGCCTGGCTGACACATTACAATTTGAACGGTTCAACAAAAAGCTCCAATTCCACACCAGCACTTCCACGCCAATATCAGGAGAACGAGCAGGCATGTTCCACGGCCATGATCCAAGCGATGAGGTCAAGGCTAAGATTCAAAAATGGTTCCACAGGATTGATGATGTCTTACCCAGCTTGCTTATAGGTGGCCAATCTCCGGTCGTACTGGCCGGTGTCGATTACCTGTTCCCTTTGTATAAACAGGCAAACACATATCCCCACCTGGTTGAGGAAGGAATCCCTGGCAACCCAGAAGAGTTAAAACCAGAAGACCTCCATGCGAAGGCCTGGCCAATCGTAGAACCTGTCTTTCAACAAGCCCAGGAAAATGCGGCCGCTCGCTATTATCAATTATCGGAAACGGAAAAATCAACAACCGATGTACGAGAGGCGGTATTGGCGGCTCATCACGGACGAGTGGCGGATTTATTTGTACCTGTGAATGAACAAATTTGGGGATTATTTGAACATGACGAAAACCGTGTCCAAATCCACGAAGAGAAACAGCCTGGCGACCAGGACCTTCTTGACCTGGCAGCTATTCAGACGATCCTCAATGGCGGCTTGGTCTTTGCTGTCGAGCAGGACCAGGTGCCCAATGGGCAAACCCTGGCAGCCGTGCTGCGGTATTGATCCAACAAGCTGTCATAAACACACTACGACAGCTAGGATAATCTGACCTGACGATGTTCACGCAGGGTCTGATAATGAGGCCTGGCCAGCTTGCTTCTGTTTGAGGGCAAGAAACGCCAGCAGCAATGCTGCAATGGCCACAACACCATTGACTGCGATCATCATTGTGTAAGAACCTGAAAGATCAAAAATATAATTGATCAAAGGTGTTCCGATACCAATGCCGGCAGATAACACCGCAATAAATATCCCCAGGTATTGACGATAATTCTGTTGGCCCAAGATATTACGCGCATAAAGAGGGGTCAACACAGCCAGCGTTGACGCACCCGTGCCGCCAAACAGCGCAAAGACGTAAACCATCCATTGCTCCGCAGCAAGAACCAGTATCACCGTGCTGGCAACAAACGAACCAATCCCAATCAGTAAGCTGGTTCGGATTCCCAGGCGGTCGTACATAAAACCAATCAAAATTTTTGCAAAGGCCATGACCAGGAATATCACCCCTGCAATACTGGCGGCAAACACGCCATCAAAACCTTTTTCAATTAAATAAGGCGGTGTGCTAAAGATGACCGGCAGCATCGTCAAACCAATCAAAAATACAGCCGCTAATGCCAGCCAAAAATGACTTTGTTTGAAGATCTCCCCAAGTTCCAGAGGGCGATTATTTTCGTCCGGATGATGTTGTGCTTCAGCTCCTGGTAGGGTCTCAGCTGGATCTACATTCCCATCTTGTTTCGTACGGATGAACAGGATCACCGGGATGGCGGTCACTGCCAGAAAAATGGCCGTAAACTGAAATGCTGCTTGGAAACCACCCTCAACAATCTGCACACCGATAATCCTGGAAAATAATGCGCCCCCAAACCCACTGCCGGCTGAGATCATCCCCAAGATCAAACCTTCACCTTTTTCAAACCATTGATCGATTAACAACGTAACAGGTGTGATCGAAGCCAGCG
>SLIC01000217.1 GCA_007135845.1 Candidatus Brevefilum sp. | reverse complement strand
GTGGGAGGGATAATGTCGCTTCTGCTTCTGGCGGTTCCTTGGCCTCATTGCCAAAGCGCCAGGGTGTCTTCGGCAGTAAAAAACCCCGCCGCGCCGCTGGGACAACAATCAACAGGCCCACCAGCGCACCCAGCATCGAAGGCAGTTCCAGTCCAAACAGGATCGACGCAGCCAGTGCCGGCAGCGTGAAACTTAATCCGGCAAACAGGGCAAACTTCCACACTTGGAAACCCTCACGCCAGCTGCGGTTCTCACCAAAAAAACGGGTCAGGATCAAAACCAGGATCAATGGGATGAATGAGCCAATAAACACATCCATGCCAATCGCCAGCACAGCCGCAGACTGCACAAATTGGCCCAAAGGCTGCCCACCCAGGGCTTGCAATACCACCGGGGCGACAGCATCCCCTTCCACCAGCCCCTGGGTCACGCCGATCACCAGCGGGGTGCCCACCGCGCCGAAGGTGACCGGGCTGCTGTCCGCAATCAGCATCAAAGATGCGGCAGCCAGGGGCGGGAACCCCAGTGCCACCAGCAGCGGCGCGCCAATCGCCGCGGGTGTGCCGAACCCGGCCGCCCCTTCGATGAAGGCACCAAACAACCAGGCCACCACAATCAACTGCACCCGGCGGTCGGGTGAGAGTTGGCTGAAACCCTGCCGGATGACGGCCAATGCCCCGCTCAGCGTCAGTGTTTTCAGCAGCAAGATCGCCCCAAATAGGATCCATAATATGGTCAGCGCGATGATGACCCCCTCAATCGAGGCCGCCAGCACGTGGATCAACGGCACCCGCCAGGCCAGCACCGCCAGCAGGCCGGTCAGCAGCAGGCTGGCCGGCATACCTTTGATCGCCGGCATCTGCAGGATCACCAGGAACAGGAAAACGGATAAAACCGGAACCAGGGCAATCAGTATGATCATCGAGCGTGCCTATCCCCAAGTCGTTGATGTGGATGAGGGTTTACCATCTTTCTATTTTACTCAAGCATGTCCGGGTTGGGGGGATTTTTCGCGCTTGATTAGAGAGGATAGCCAAAATGAAATCACCCAAACATAAAGCGGGCAGGGAGCACAAGCATGCAATAACTCTTCCTCAGTCATAATGCTACGAGCTACCATTTTTTTTGCTTTCACCTTTGAGCTTTCACCTTTGAGCTTTCACCTTTCAGCTTTCAGCTTTGAGCTACCAGCTATCAGCTATCAGCTACAAGCTGGGCAGCATTAGGAATGAAGCTCCGGCAGCCAACACACTGATGTATTCTCCATACCCACCCCTCATATTGGCAATGAGACCGTTAAGCGTTAAAGCTTTGGATTGGTGAAGATCATCAGGGCTCGGAAAAGATCATTCCAAACCCATAGGAAAAAGAAAGTTGCTAAAGACACGACTGCTGGCCCTAATAGTGGAAAAATTACGTTAGTCTATTGAAACCAGCTCTTTGCTCCATTCACATTGGCGGAAAGGGCGGACTGGCAGGTGCTATCTATAAATTTTTTATTATTCTATAAAATAAGTGCCTTTTATGTTATCACGATCACAGAGTTTTCGTGAAACCATATATTTTAATTCTCAATATTGACGAAATCAGTTCAACAAGTGTTGAGAATCACATAATTTTTTTAGTAATTTGTTGACCTGTAAATCAACGTCCGATGGATGACAACAAAGATCCCATAAGCTATATTTTGATCAACTTATATTTGAAAAACAATTACAAGCGTATAGGAGTTTTTTATAATGGCAACTTTAACAGTTCTCGAATTCAAGACAGTCGATGGTGCTGGTCAGGCACTGGAAAAAATCCAATCATTACAAAAATTGCATGTGATCACAGTCATCGATGCAGCGATTGTCTCCTGGCCTGAGGGTCGCAAGAGCCCAAAAACAAAACAACTGGTCAGCATGGCGGGTGTGGGTGCTATGCAAGGTGCCTTTTGGGGCATGCTGTTTGGGTTTATCTTCCTCGTGCCATTTTTCGGCATGGCGATTGGCGCAGCAATGGGCGCAATGGGTGGTGCTTTTGCAGACTACGGCATTGACGATAATTTTATCAAGAAAATCCGCGTTGGGGTTACTGAGGGCACCTCAGCATTGTTCTTAATGACCAAAGACGTTGTCCTGGATAAGGTCAGCGAGGAAATGAAGGATATGGATTTTGAAATCATTGCCACTAACCTATCAAGAGAGCAGGAAGAAAAGCTCATCGAGGCCTTCAGCCAAGAGTAGGGCAAAAACACTTAACCTTGGTCGTTGATATATTGATGGGTGTAATTGGCTCATGTATTGCTCAAATTACACCCATATTTAGCATTTATAAAGCGTGCAAAATGTGTCATGGAAATTGGTTATTGGGTTCACATTATCGAAATGAGAAATGAGGAGAAAAATGAGAAGAGCAAGGCGCGGTTCTTTAGGTAGAACAAGTCGGAGCATCAACAGGTCGGTTCGGCGCAGACGCCGGCGAACGATTCGGCGTTCCATGTTGCTCGGTGGCATGGTCGTGATTGCTGCCCAAGGTACGGCTAAGGCTATCAAACTATCACAACAGGATGCTCAGCGCATCCAACAACATACCGGCATGGCACCCCAGGAATTAGAAGATGGTGACCTGGCTCAGGCGATGCAGGAACTGAATATCCAATCACAACCCCTGAGTGCTGAGGACCAGGCAGCCTTAAACCAATCAGGTGCAGCGCAAACCCAAGCTCCCCAATCGGCACAGCCAACCGAGGGACCAGCACCGGAGCAAGATGTGATCACGCAAATAGAGCGTTTTGCTGACCTACGTGACCGCGGCATCTTAACCGAAGAGGAATTTGAGGCAAAGAAACGCCAACTTCTGGGTTTGTGAGGAAATACATAATAATGAGGTCATAAGACAAAATGAAAACAAGTTTCTTTCAGAAATTAGCTGTGATTGTGCTTACTGTTTCAGTGTTAATAGCGGCTTGCACACCATCTGGAGGTCAGATGAACCCTATTGATTTGGATCCGCTTTCTTCCGGAACCTGGCATCTGGTTGCTTATGGCAACGCTGAAGGTATCTCAATCATTACACCGGGACTACGCACTTTCATCAGTTTTGAGGAAGACGGCAATCTCTCCGGAAACGCTGGATGCAATAATTTCTTCGGCACCTTTGAGGCAAAGGAAGACGGTAGTTTCTCGGTGGGTGAACCATTGGGGACAACGCTCATGTTTTGTGAGTCATTCATGGACGAAGAATCCGCTTTCCTGGCGGCATTGCAATCAGCAGAGGGCCTGGGCTTTAATGATGAGGCGCAGCTTGTGATCCGTTTCACTGATCCAGTGGATGGAAATGACTTTATGCTCCTTGTCAACCAGGTAAACGTACCCCTGGTTGGTACAGGCTGGGTGTTAGACTCTCTGGTCAGCCCAGATGGTGAAACTAACATCCCGCCTGCCAGTGCGCCGCTTTTGAGTTTCTCAGAGGATGGCGGTTTAGCCGGCAGTGGGGGATGCAACAGGATCATGTCCGGGTATACAATCGAAGGTAACACCATCTCGATCAATGAATTTGCCAGTTCCATGATGTATTGCGATGGGCTGATGGATTTGGAAGATCGTTTCACAGCAGGTTTGGAGCAGGTTTCACGGTATGAAATTACCGGAGACCGCCTGGTACTTTCCGATGATGCTTTTACAAATGTTCTCACTTTCTTTGCGGCAGAATTCATGCTGTCCGATACCCAATGGCAGCTGCAGCTCCTCAATGGTGAAAGCATCCCAGAAGAACTGGTAGTAACGCTCACACTCTCATCCGACGATAATAATCGCGAGGGGATCGTATTTGGCAGCAC
>SLIC01000096.1 GCA_007135845.1 Candidatus Brevefilum sp. | reverse complement strand
GCGCACAGGTGAAAATGAGATTACCGAGAGAATTAATCTACATCCAGAACAGCCGCAAGCCGCAACGATCTACACAGGCAAGCATGGAAGGTAAAATCTGCGTCATATCCGGGACGACTTCGGGTGTCGGTTATGAGGCGGCTAAACGTTTGGCGAAAGGTGGCGCACACCTGGTGATGATCTGTCGAAATGAAGCAAAAGCCCACCAGGTACAGCAGGAACTCACAACAGAGTATGATGTGCCCGTTGACGTGATCATTGCTGATTTTCAGAAGTTATCCGAAGTCAGACAGGCTGCCGTAGCAATTCGAGAGCGCTATCCAAATATTGATGTGTTGATCAATAATGCAGGCGTTTTTAACAAACGGCGCAGGTTGACGTCTGATGGGTATGAAATGACAATCGGGGTGATTCATTTAGCCTCCTTTTTGTTGACAAATCTTTTACTCAAGCCCTTGGAGGCAGGCGCACCTTCACGGGTTCTGTTTATCAGCTCGGAAGCACATCGCTTTGGTGGATTAAGTGTTAATGATTTTAATTGGGAAAAGCGCCGGTACCTGGGTATGTTTGCCTATGGCGCCGCGAAGATTGCCCAGATTCACACCGCCAGGATTTTTGCGGAGAGCTACAAGGACAACGGGGTGACATTTAACATTATGCATCCTGGTGAGGTGCGCACGAACATCGGTATGAATAATGGATTCTTTTACCGCATTTACAGCCGCTATATCCTGAGATGGTTCCTTAAAGATCCAGCCCAAGCAGGTGAGGCGATTTACTTCCTGGCAGCTGATCCCAGCCTGGAAGGGATTACGGGGCAGTTTTTCAACCAGACAGTTGAAGAAGAGCTGGCCTGGTATGCCGTCAGACCCCAGTTGGAAAAAACCGTCTGGGATCGCAGTGTAGAATTAGTAAAACCTTATTTGGACGAGAACTTATGAATTATGATGTAATTATTGTTGGCAGCGGTGCCTCCGGCCTGACAGCCGCGGCCTACTTGGCAAAATCAGGTTATTCGACACTTGTGCTTGAAAAAGCTCCCTATTGTGGTGGTTTGATCAATACTTTTATTCGGGATGGCATTACCTTTGATGGCGGCATTCGCGCCCTGGATAATGCCGGTGCCCTATTTCCGATGTTAAAACAATTGGGAATTGAGATCGAGTTTTTACCAAACCCGATTTCGATTGGGATTGAGGACCAGGTAATCCATGTTGAAAAAGATGTGAACCTGGCGGCATACGAAAACCTGCTCAAAACGCTCTATCCACAATCAGCTGATGAGATTGCCAACATCATCGTTGATATCAAACAGATCATGCACTACATGGAAATCCAGTACGGCATCAACAATCCCTTATTCCTGGATATTAAAACAGATCGTGATTACTTCATTAAAGAAGTTTTCCCCTGGATGTTTAAATATGCATTGAATGTTCGCAAAGTTAGCGCAAAAAACCAGCCGGTGATTGAATACTTATATAAGTTCACTACCAACCAATCCCTGATTGACATCATCGCCCAGCATTTCTTTACCGAAACACCGGCTTATTTTGCTCTTAGTTATTTCACCCTTTACAAGGATTATTGCTATCCTAAAGGCGGCACTGGCGTCTTTATTCAACGGCTGGTTGATCATATCTACAAGCACGGTGGGGAAATTATCACCCAGGCGTCGGTAAGCTCGATCGATCTTGAAAATAAGTGGGTGTTGACCGAAGATGATCAAAAGTATTCGTACCGCTCCTTGCTGTGGACTGGTGATCAGAAAACCCTGTATGAGATCATCAACGTAGAATCCTTATCGAATCAGAAAACGATACAGGCGGTTCATGAAAAGCGAAATCTCCTTTCGGAAATGCGTGGCAATGATTCCGTTCTGACTTTGTTTGCGAGCAGTAGCTTAGATTGTGATTATTTTGCAGGGGTTGCCAGCGGTCATTTTTTTTACACGCCCAGCCGTCAAGGACAATCACGCGCAGGCCAACCCCCTTTGAATGGAGAATGGCAGTCTGTTAAAGCCTGGCTTGAGGATTATTTTGCTTTGACGACTTATGAAATATCTATTCCAGCTTTACGTGATCCTTCACTGGCACCGCCTGGGAAAACCGGGCTGATCATCAGTGTGTTGTTTGATTACCATCTTACCAAATACATCTATGACCAGGGCTGGGAAGAGCTATTCCGGAAGCTGGCTGAGAATATGATGGTCAGGGTATTGGATCAATCCATTTACCCCGGGTTGGAAGCTTCGGTGACAGATAGATTTTCATCTACACCAATGACAATGCAGAAGTTGACTGGCAGCACGGATGGTGCGATCACCGGGTGGGCTTTTAGCAATCAGCCCATGCCGGCTGAAAGCCGGCTGATCAAGATTGCAAATTCAGTCAATACACCGCTGCCGGATGTCTACCAAGCCGGCCAGTGGACCTACAGCCCTTCTGGCCTACCGGTCTCGCTGATCACGGGGAAATTGGCGGCGGATAAGGTTCATAAGCGGCTTAGGAGATAATGCCCGATTGAGGGAATCTTTTCAAGCAGATTAATTTTCGCATGGTGTACCATGCAGGAAATGGTATTTGAGTTTAGCTTAATGTTAGGTGGTGTGGAATCTCGATTTTAAAACCCACTTTTACGTCGGTTGTCTTTTGATCCTATTCGAATATACCAGGATCACGCCAAGGACGATGGAGAGATACGCAGCGACCACCACGCGATAAAGTGGTGGCAGTAAAAATGTGATCGTGTGGGCTGGGATCCAGAACAAGGGAATCGTCTTGAAAACGACAAATGAAATGAAACCATCCCAATCAATGATTTTGATCAATTCTTTCAATGAGGGTCGCTTCCGATCAACGCGCAACTCGATATAAGTGTCGCTCATCCGGTGCAGGCCCATGAAGACGATACCAAAGGTCAGGTTCATGACCAGGCTGATCAGAAAGGCTTGCAGAATTGATGAAAGGGTGTCATTTTGGATAGAGATCAACCCTTGATCGAACATCGCAGATATGCCTGCAGCATAAAACGTGAACATAAAGGTGATCAGCACACCAATCAGACCCCAGACGATGATTTTGAAAACCATTCCAATAGGCCGCTGCCAGGAACGATGTGCCAACCTTAAGGCTAACATTTCGCCCATGGTGGCCAGGACGGCGAACTTGATAAAACCCATCCCATAGGGATAGCGGCTGGTGAGCTGGATAAAAACTTGTTGGGTTTGGGGTATTACTAGAAAAGCTGTAATGATCAGCAAAGTTAAGAGCCAGAGCACATCTCCGATCAGGGTGCGTTTGGTCAATTGGGTTCCTCCGTTTCGATTGGGACAACGGATTTCATTATACACATTAAAAAGAAACTTTGATTAAGTAGATTTTCTGGATGCCCCCTTTACATAATAGGACATTATGCAGTCAGATGACCTACAAGATCGTCAGACTATTCACCATTCATCATTCATGATTCAATGCCTTAGACGACACACGATGACCATTCACTATTCACCACTCACCATTCACTGTCATTTTTGTTCACAAGAGATGTATACTTAACCTATCCTTCCGTAATTTCTTTTTTCAACTCTGGTTAATCAAGGAGTATGAATATGAATAACCCTCCAGCCTCAGACCAGCTCTTGGGTCTCCTTAATCGAGCACTCGCTAGGGAGTTGCAGGTTTCCATTCAATACATGCTTCAACACGCCATTGGAACAGCACAGCAGCAATCTGGCTCCTTTGACACACCCTCTGCCAAGCAGGGCAAGTTTGTTGCCAGTAATGCCCTCTATTTTTTCCCAGGCATGAATCTTAAGAAAATCGCCATAACTGAAAT
>SLIC01000073.1 GCA_007135845.1 Candidatus Brevefilum sp. | reverse complement strand
CAGCAGTGCTTCCGGTTCAAGCTGCGCCAGCAGCGGCCCCTTCCGTTGAGCAGGTTAAACAAACGCCAGGCCGGCGGCCTGGATCAAGGATCATAACATGGTCACAATCGAAAACCCACAAGTCAAAACACAGGTTATCCAGCGCCTGGCACGCATTGAAGGGCAGCTGCGCGGCGTTCAGAAGATGATCGCTGAAGATCGTGAATGCAAAGCTGTCGTTCAGCAGTTAATCGCCATCCGGTCTGCGGTACAATCCGCCAGCCTGACCTATGTGCAAGAGGCTGCCAGCGAATGTTTGATTAATACCAACCACGGGGATGATCCTCAAGCACAACACGCTGCCCTGGCTGATATGATCAAATTACTGGCAAAAATTACCGATTAATCAAAAATCTTTACTAAGGAGATACAATGGCAGCAAACACCGTATGTCGATGGATACCCGATGGCAAACGTTTCGTCTCAACCGATTCCACCGGCCATTCTGTAGCAATGTCCACACCAGACGAGAATTTTGGTATGAAACCCTCCGAACTGCTGCTCTCTGCACTGGCAGGGTGCACATCCGTAGATGTGGTTGAAATCCTCGCCAAGAAGAAAACACCCCTTTCATCCCTGGAAGTCGTTGCCAGCGCTGAGCAAGACCCAGATCCCCCCTGGACATTTCGCAAGATCCACCTACTTTTCCGCTTGAAGGGATCGGGGCTGACTGAAAAAAACGTTCAACAAGCGATCGAGCTGTCAGAGGAAAAGTATTGTTCGGTGGCCGCTTCTTTACATCCGGTGGTTGAAATAACAACCAGTTTTGAGATTCTATAGGGCACCACAACCACTCAGTGATCGTCCAACTGTAATGGTCTGAATCCCTCCCCTAGGGCTTCCTGCGCCTGTCCAATCACCATGAACGCCTTGGGGTCCAGATCATGCACGAGTATTCTCAACCGGTTAATTTCCATCCGTGTAACCGCACAATAAATCACGTTCTTTGGCTCTCCTGTATAAGCGCCTGTGCCAGAAAGGATCGTGACCCCGCGCTGCAATTCCCGCATGATCGCCTGGGCGATCGCATCCGGTTGCGTGGTAACAATCATTGCCGAACGAATAACACTTGTCCCCTGCAGTGCAGTTTCTGCAGCCAATCCGCTCACATAGATCAAAACCAGGCCATACAATGCCTTCGTCCATCCGAACACAAACCCTGCACCTAAAACAACCAGTGAATCAGTGATTAAGTAAGCCTGCGAGATCGAGATGCCAGCGTGTCGGTTAAGGATGCGTCCCAGGATATCAGACCCACCGCTGGTGCCGCGTCCCCGGTACACAATTCCCAACCCGATGCCCAGCATCAGACCGCCATAGATCGTATTGAGCACCAGGTCATTGGTAACACCTTGCCGCGGCAAAAATAAAACCAACACATCCGTAAAAATTGAAAAGGATAGGATTGCCAATATCGTTCGGATCACAAAACGCGGTCCACCAAGGTACTGCCAACCCAGGATAAAAAGAGGGATATTGCCCAATAATACCATCATGCCGATCGGAAAAGCCGTGTAATGGTGAATAAGCTGGGCAATCCCGCTGATGCCGCCGCTGACAAGTTCTGCAGGAACGAGAAAAAGCCTCAGCGCGGCGGCCTGGATTAAGGCACCCACCACTATTAAAACGATATCCCCCAGATCCCGTTTTTTAAACTCAATTTGTGAGAAAAACCTTCTCAGTTGAACGCGTTGTTTTTCCATCTTTTATCCGGATATATTAATTACTTCTGCCTGGCAGGAAAGATAACGACCCAATTATATCCCCGATACCGTTATGTAGCACATAATCTAACTGCAAAATGTCCTGTTTAATGAAATTGGAGATTCTTGATAACCAGGTATGTCGTCAGATTCCCTGGCAAGCTGCGATTGGGATATCGTACATCAATGTGATTTTTAAACAATTGTTATCTTGCTTTCAATGTTCTATTTACCAAAAGAATGGTTTCATCAACGGGGAACAACCCGCATGGGCAGCCCGCCTTTCGGTCTCAGGGTCACCAGGGCTTCCACCTCAACCGCTGCATTCGGTGGTAAGTGCAAATCAAACTGACTCGCCACCATCGCTAAGATGATTGTCGCTTCAATATATGCAAACCGGTTCCCGATGCACAGGCGCGGTCCACCGCCAAAGGGGATAAAACCAAATCGATGACGTCCTTGTGAGCCTTCCTTGCTAAACCTTTCAGGTTGAAAACGTTCAGCCTGCGGCCAGAGATCTTCCCGACGATGCATACAGTACGGGCTGATGACCATCACGGCACCAGGTGGAATATGATAACCGCCCACAATGTCCTCATTAATCGCCCGGCGTGTGATCAACCAGGCTGGCGGGTAAAGCCTTAGGGCTTCATCATAAATTTGCTTTGTTACAACGAGTTCAGCCAAATCCTCATAAGTAGGGGAATGTGCTGACAAAACCGTATGGGCTTCACGATACAAAGCTGCTCGCGCTTCTGGATTTTGCGCCAGCAAGTACCAGCTCCAGGTGAGTGAGCTGGCAACCGTCTCATGCCCGGCTATCAACAGGGTCACCACCTCATCTCGGATTTCCTGTCGGGATAAAACGGGTGCGCCATCTTCATCCTCAGCAGCATACAACATGCCCAGCAAGTCATCACCAGGGGCTTTGCGTGAGCGTTGATCAAGCAATTTATTGACAACCCCTTCAATTGATGCCAGGGCAGCCTTGAAGTTCCGGTTTTGGGCAATAGGCAGCCAGGGGGGTACCATCATCAAGCTGCGGGTTTGAAAGATCAGGTAATCAAGCGCTTCCATCACAGCACCAGTCAACCGGTATGCCTGGTCTGATAAATCCGCCCCAAACAATGCTTTAGCAACAACATCCAGAGTACAGTTCATCATCTCCCGGTCAATATCGATCAAATCCCCTGACTTGATCTTCGTCCTCCAGCCTGCCAGCATCACATCAACGGCCTTTACCACAATCGGAACAATCCTTTGTAACGCCTTGGTACTGAAGGCGGGTTGTGCAACCCGCCTCTTCTGCAGCCAATCCTCTCCACCATTATTGGTCAGCAATCCGTTACCGGTGATTTTTGACAGAGCCTGGTATTGAAAGGTATTTTTATCATAGTTTCGATGGTTCATTTGTAAGACGTGTTGAACATCCTCGGGATGGTTGATAAAATACACCGGGTTACCGGGAATATCGATCAAGACGCAATCGCCAAATTCCTGGTAATTGCTCAGCAAATATTCATGTGGATGGTCTCGCAATTGCTTTAAGCCTCGCAGCAAGTCCAGTGATCCCTGACCGGGAGGTCGTTTCTGATTATCTGTCATGCGTGTTTATGCCTCCATAATGATTATATCAATTTTCCCCACCCACTAAAATGCTGACAAGATATCATTGCCTTATGTGACACAATAATATCTTTTTGGTGAATTTCCGACATTTCTACAAAACGACTTGACACCGAACGTTTGTTCGTGTATGATTATGTTAATAGTTAGCACAAATGAGCGGTTTCAGTAAAAGGAGCCTGAAATGATGGCACGAAGAAAAGCAGGTTTAGGCGAAAGACATAAAAAAATCCTTCAATTCCTGGAAAAATTCCAGGACGATAACGGTTATCCCCCTTCCATCCGAGAAATTGGAGAAAATACCAGCATTAGCTCAACGTCCGTGGTTAATTATTACCTTAACCAGCTCGAAGAGATGAACTACATCGAACGCGAAAGCAATGTTTCACGCGGCATCCGGTTGATCCGCACCCTCGAAGGCAACCTGGTCAAAGCTGCACAAACCATCACCGACATGTTCAACATCCCCGTCATTGGGAGGATTGTG
>SLIC01000223.1 GCA_007135845.1 Candidatus Brevefilum sp. | reverse complement strand
CCTGATCATCCGCCCTGCAGTTTTATGATCTTTGGTGCCCTTCACCAGAAAGCTACCTCTTACCGGGCATTTGTTGAACAGCAGATTGCCCTGGGTTTGGATACCTGCGTGATGCTGCCGCCCAGACCCCCGGTGGTGGTCAATGATCACTATAACCTGTATGGTTTGCCAGTGGCTTATGCTCCAGAAGTAACCATTGAAGAGTCGGTTGCCTACCCACCGGATGAGGATGTGGCGGTATTGGTTAAGACTTATCACACACCTGCCGGAGATCTGATCACTAGGGTGCGACAAACCGATGATTGGCGTTGGGGAGAACATATGCCTTTCCTGGACGATTACCTGATCCCGCGCTCGAAACAATTCATCCTCCAGGAACCTGATGATTTAGCGCCTTTTCAATACCTGCTGCAGCCGCCATCGGATCCCGAAATTGCTGCGTTTAAGCACGAATCTGCGCCTTTACTGGCTTATGCCCGGGAGCATAACCTGCTGACCACCGGCGGATGGGGTGTGGGGGCGGATATGATCGGCTGGGCCCATGGGTTGGATAACCTGGTTTACGGGATTTATGACCGTCGGGCGTTTATCCGCGATTTGCTTGCCATGATTGGTATTTGGAACCGGCAGCGCATGGCCGTTGTCCTGGAGGCCGGAGTCGACCTGTTTATCAAGCGTGCCTGGTATGAGAATACGGATTTCTTCAGCCCTGCCGCCTGGGAAGCCTTGATCCAACCCGAATTACAGCAAGATGTTGACCTGGCACACCAGGCAGGCGCGAAATTCGGGTACATCATCACAGCCAGTGCCATGCCCCTGCTGGAAAAAATAGCCAGCATAGGTGTGGATGTGATCATCGGAGTTGACCCCCATGCCTATGATCTGCAGGACACAAAGCATAAACTCGGGGGACGGGTGTGCTTATGGGGCGGTGTCAACGGCCACCTAACGGTTGAACAAGGGAAACCAGAAGCAGTGAAAGCCGAGGTAGCGGATGCCTTAGAAATTCTCGGCCCGGATGGGTTGATCCTCTCCCCGGTGGACAATGTCCGTGAGGATACGCCCCAGGCGTTGCGCAATGTCGAAGTATTGATCGAGACCTGGAAGAGAAAAACGGGGCAGATGCCTTAGACCACTACGCTGATAAAGGGTGCTTTCTTCAGGCATTGGCCCATCAATAATTAAGAGGGGTACAGTATAATTTTAACCACCATGGCAGAGACGAAACCGGGTTACCTTGCTCTTCTGGAAAGCGGTGAATTGGCCCAACGGGCTGCAGCCGCCCATTTACACCTGGAACGCTGCGATGTTTGCCCGCTGCAATGCGGCGTGGACCGCACCCGGGATGAGTTGGGGATCTGTCAAACCGGGCGGCTGGCACAGGTGAGCAGTTACGGACCCCATCCCGGCGAAGAGCGCCCCCTGAGCGGCTGGCGCGGTTCGGGGACAATCTTCTTTGCTCGCTGTAACCTACGCTGCGTCTTCTGTCAGAACGCCGATATCAGCCAGGCATCTTCTGGGCAAGAGGTCGGTGCAAAGGAAATAGCCGGCTTGATGTTGGAACTACAGCGCATGGGCTGTCATAACATCAACCTGGTTTCCCCCAGCCACATCGTCCCGCAAATCCTGGAAGCCCTCCCCATTGCTGCACAACAGGGATTGACCCTGCCGATCGTTTACAACTCCGGCGGGTACGATTCATTGGAGATGCTGAAGCTGCTGGAAGGTGTTGTTGATATTTACATGCCCGATATGAAATACGGCGACCCAGACCGGGCAAACCAGTATTCTGGTGTGAGGGATTACCCCCGGGTCAACCAGGCCGCCGTGCTGGAGATGCAGCGCCAGGTGGGGGATTTACAGCTTGATCAAGATGGGATTGCCCAGCGAGGTTTACTGATCCGTCACCTGGTATTGCCCATTGGGTTGGCAGACAGCGAGTTGATATTCAAATTCCTGGCAGAAGAAGTCTCGAAAAATGTTTACCTGAACGTCATGGCGCAATACCGGCCGGCTTACAAAGCCCACCAAGTCCCCGAACTCAGCCGGCGACTCCAACCAGAGGAATACCGGCAGGCGGTCAAGCTGGCTAAACAATTCGGACTGTCCCGTCTGGATAGATGAGGTAAGCAATAATTTACGATGCACACCACTAAAGACCCTTCGACCAAGCCAATTGGCATTTTTGATTCCGGGGTGGGTGGATTGTCGGTCTTACGCGCAATCTGTAAGCAGCTTCCCCATGAGCTAATTCTATATTTGGCTGACCAGGCGCATATCCCCTATGGCCCTCGGCAGAGGTCACAGATCAGGGATTTTTCTTTTGGAATCACAGATTTTTTGCTGGCACAGGGCGCTAAATTGATTGTGGTGGCTTGCAATACCGCCTCGGCGGCTGCGCTGCATGACCTGCGGGCACGCTACCCTGATGTCCCCTTTGTGGGCATGGAACCGGCGCTCAAACCGGCAGCATCCGTCACGAAAACAGGGCGGGTGGGCGTGCTGGCGACACCAACCACCTTTGCCGGCGATCTCTATCATGCCCTGGTAGACCGCTTTGCCCACGGGATCGAAATCTTTCAGAGCACCTGCCCGGGTCTGGTCGAACAGGTTGAACGAGGAGAGCTGGACAGCCCACTAACCCAGGCAATATTGGAAGCAGCTTTGGAACCTATGCAAAATTCTGGTGTTGATACGGTTGTGTTGGGCTGCACGCACTACCCGTTTGTGATCCCGCTCATCCAAACCCTTACCGGGCCGGATGTGGTGACCATTGACCCCGCACCCGCCATTGCCCGGCAAACACAACGCCTGTTAACCGAACGCGGCTGGCTCAACCAGAAAGAGCAGCATCGTGAACTTGAACTATTTACCAGCGGTGAGCCGGCAGCATTGAACGCCTTGCTGCCGAAGTTGCTGGGTAACGCATGTCATTCAAGAGAATTATCCAGGGTTTCAGGCTTGTCCTGGCACGATCATCACCTGGTTAAGGGGTAGAAGACTTAATCCTCCCGGATGATGGTTGACCCGCTGGAACCACCAGGTCGGGAATTAACCCGTGCCTCACCCTTTTCTAAATAGCCATCATAACGCCCGCTGGTGGCAAACGCCTGCCAACCGCTGAGGATCATGGGGAAGGGGCCTTCAGCACCCAGCCACTCCCCATTGAATTTGCGCGCCAGGTGCACGTGGGTGCCGGTTGACTATCCGCCTTCACAGGAGGGATGACCGATGGGTGTGTCTTGATCCACCCTGGTGCCAACCGCGACGCGATCTTTCTCAGCAATGTGTAGGTAGACCAGCACCCACCCAGTAGCTTCATCTCCGTCACCATCCAGGTCCAGCACAACCACCCCCCGTTCAGCGCGTACAACCAGTCCAGGAGCAGCGGCGGTCACCCATCGGTAGGAGACCGCGCAAGGCGGTTCACCGGTGATAGGTGCAAAATCGATCGCGCCGCGCGGCGTGCCTGTCTGCCAGGTGATGTGAGGGCCGGCTGTCAGGCTCCAGGCTTCTCCTGGTGCAAAGGGTAATGCCAGTTCAGGTTGGCGATCGGTGGCAAGCAAATAAGGCTCAACAACAGCCGCCCGGGACCAGAAATCACCAAACATGTCAGCATAGAGCTCCAGAAATGAATTTTCTCCATATAGCTGTGTTTCCCAGTTTTGCTGTTCATGAAGGGCTGCGAACAAATTCATCAAAGCGGTGCTGCCGGGGTTTAATCCCGGCGGCAGTCTGCCCTGGCGGCTGTCTCTGAAGCTAATTGTCAGGCGGCTGCCATCGCGCCAGCCGTAAAAACCCTGTGCCAGCAGCCGGGTGGTGATCATCAACTCGTTGTACAGGCCAGTACTGCCTGTAGCATAATAACCAATCGGGT
>SLIC01000028.1 GCA_007135845.1 Candidatus Brevefilum sp. | reverse complement strand
TCCGCCGAAAATTGCGCAACGTTGAAAACAGCCTGGCAGAAGGCGCTTTCTATTTTGCCGAAGATCCGGAGCAGCTCGAAGCGGAGACCCAGGCTTTTATCGAGATGATGGAACAGGACCCCAACAAACGCGACTTCCTAACGGATGCCATGCGGCAGCATCTTCATAACACCGTCAAAACTGCCTTTGAAGGCGGCTGGCTTCAGCTGGCTTTTTTCACCCTTGATGGGGAGAAGGCTGCTGGTTACCTGTCTTTCATCTTCGACAATCGGGTCATGTGCTATAACTCCTGTTGGGAGTGGGAATTTCGCGAGTATTCCCCCGGATGGGTGCTGCTGGCATACCTGCTGGAATGGGCTAACGATAATGGCATCAACGAATTTGACTTCATGCGCGGTGATGAGGACTATAAATACAAATTCGGCGGGATCGATCGGCACGTTTTCCGGGTGACCCTTAAACCCTGATAAGAAAATCGATATTGGAAGATAAGAATTGGGGGTTTTATCGTTTATAAAGCAGGTTCTAAACTCCTATCGTAGATCCATTAACCCGTGATTGGTCTGAATCATAAGGTTTTTGAGTATCTTATCCAACCTCCTTTTCTTATAAAACATTAACGAATCTTTGCTCTGGCATTTCTTGACGCCCTAATTCCCTCATGGTAACATTAAATCTGTGCTTTTTTAGCACTCTCCCAATGAGAGTGCTAAATTTTAAGCGGAGGCACCCATGAGATTGACCGATCGCCAAAAGCTGATCCTGACCCTGATTATTCACGAACATATCCTGACCGCACAGCCGGTCGGGTCTAAATCGTTGGTCAGCAAATACAATCTCGCCATCAGCTCAGCCACCATACGCAACGAAATGGCAACACTGACCGATTACCAGCTGTTACGACAGCCCCACACCTCCGCCGGCCGGGTGCCGACCGAAGAAGGCTACCGCTTTTTTGTGGGCAACCTGGTTCAGAAAAGCACCCTGCCCACCAATACCCGCCGCACGATCACCCACCAGTTCTATCAATCCCGCCAGGATGTCGAGCAGTGGCTCAGGCTGGCGGCATCGGTGCTTGCCAACCAATCCCAGGCGGCATCGCTGGTGACCGCACCCCATGCCGAAAGGGCCATTTTCAAACACCTCGAGCTAATCGCCACCCGCGGGCGGCAGGTGTTGATGGTGCTGGTGCTCATGGGCGGCAGTATCCGCCAACAGTTCATCTCCCTCGCCGAGGCTGTACCACAGGATCGCTTATCCGAAATTGCCAACCGCATTTCAAACCGCTGCGTAAAATGCGATGCCGAAGGGATCGCACGCATTCGCGGCCAGTTCGATGCTTTGGGGCAAGACATTCTCGATATCCTCTTAGCTGAAATGACCCTGATGGAAGAAGCCCCAACAGGTGAGATCTACATGGATGGGATGAGCAATGTCCTCTCCGAACCAGAATTTTCTGGTTCAGGCGAAGCCCGCCAGGCCCTTCACATCCTGGAGGAACGTTCTTTGCTGGAAAACCTGTTAACCAGCACCGTCATGAACACCGATGTCGGCGGCATCCAGGTCTTGATCGGCGGGGAAGGCACCTGGGAAGAACTGCGCCAGTGTTCGATTGTGTTGGCGCGCTATGGCGATCCAAATTCTTTAACCGGTTCTATCGGAGTCTTGGGCCCAATTCGTATGCCTTACGACAGAACCATCTCAACCGTAAGGTTTGTTGCCAACGTCCTCAGTGACCTGGTATCGGATACATTGGCGGTATGAACAAGCCAACAGACACAAGAATCCGTAATCATTCTTAAATGGAGCAATAAATGGATAAAAACAAACAAGATAAATCAAAACAACAACCTGGTAACGAATCCAACAAGAACCAGCCAAACCCGGCTGACGAAAGCCAGGCCATGGTCGCCTTGACCTATGATGAGTATGATGCCCTGGAAAAAGAATTAATTTCCCTCCAGTCGCAGGTTGAGGAACAGCAGGATGGCTGGCTGCGCACCCGGGCTGATTTTGACAACTATAAAAAACGAGTTCAGCGGGATGCGCAGCGCTCCCACCAGGACTCTATCGCCAGCATCATCAAAGCATACCTGACAATTGCTGACGATCTTGAACGCGCCCTCAAGAACAAACCCGATGGCAAAGAGGTTGCCGGATGGGTCAATGGTATCGAACTTATCTACCAAAAATTGATCAATTTAATCAAAAACCAGGGGGTGGAGCGTATGGATGTCAACCCGGGTGACGAATTCGATCCCAACATCCATGAAGCCATCACCCAGGAAGAACACCCGGAATATCAAGATGGACAAATCATCGACATTGTTCAGCCTGGGTACTGTATCTCCGACCGTATCATCCGCCCAGCCATGGTACGAGTCGCCCGCTAGCATTTAACTTAGGAGGCATAATCAAATGGGAAAAATTATCGGAATAGACCTTGGAACCACAAACTCCGTCGCCGCCGTGATGGTTGGCGGTGAACCCGTTGTGATTCCATCTGCAGAAGGCGAAAGGCTCGTTCCTTCTGTCGTTGCAGTAAACAAAAACGGTGAACGCTTGGTCGGTCGAGTAGCTCGCAACCAGGCCATCACCAACCCTGAAAATACAATCTTTTCAATCAAACGGTTTATGGGACGCAAATTCGATGATCCCGAGGTGCAAAAAGCCGTTAAATTGGTCCCTTACCAGGTGAGCAAGGCACCCAATGGTGATCTGCGCGTCATGCTGGGCGACAAGGAATACTCCCCCCCCGAGATCAGCGCCATGATCTTATCAAAAATCAAGCGCGATGCGGAAGCTTACCTGGGCGAACCCGTCACCCAGGCGGTGATCACCGTCCCGGCATATTTCAATGATGCCCAACGCAACGCCACCAAGGATGCCGGTAAAATCGCCGGTTTGGAAGTTTTGCGCATCATTAATGAACCAACAGCATCCTCCCTGGCGTACGGTCTCGACAAAAAGAAGAACGAAGTGATCGCAGTCTACGACCTGGGCGGCGGCACCTTTGATATCTCCATCCTGGATGTGGGTGAGGGTGTCTTCCAGGTTCGTTCAACCAGCGGCGATACCTTCCTCGGCGGTGATGATTTTGACCAACGCATCATTGACTACATTGCCGATGAGTTCCAAAAAGAACAGGGCATCAACCTGCGCAATGACCGTCAATCCCTGCAGCGCCTCAAAGAGGCATCCGAAAAAGCAAAAATTGAACTCTCGACCACCATCCAATCGGAGATCAACCTGCCCTACATCACAGCCGATTCATCCGGTCCGAAACACCTCGTGATGACCCTGACTCGATCAAAACTCGAACAACTGACTGAAGACCTGGTCAATCGCAGCCTCACCCCTGTGAGAAGTGCCCTCGATGACGCCAATCTCTCCAAGAATGAAGTCAATGAAATTGTCCTCGTTGGTGGGATGACGCGCATGCCCAGGATCCAGGAAGAAGTCAAAAAGCTGTTTGGCAAAGAGCCGCATAAGGGCGTCAACCCGGATGAGGTGGTTGCCATCGGCGCTGCCATCCAGGCTGGCGTGTTGGGCGGTGAAGTTAAGGACATTCTCCTACTCGATGTGACCCCCCTGACCCTTTCGGTTGAGACCCTGGGCGGTGTGGCCACACCCCTGATCAAACGCAATACCACCATCCCCACAAGGGAAAGCCAGGTCTTTTCCACCGCCAGTGACAGCCAGACCCAGGTCGAAATCCACGTACTGCAGGGCGAGCGACCCATGGCATCTAATAACAAGTCTTTGGGTAAATTCGTTCTCGATGGCATTCCACCCGCGCCGCGCGGCATCCCTCAAATTGAAGTCACCTTTGACATCAACGCTAACGGCATCCTCGAGGTAACCGCCCAGGATAAAGCCACGGGACGCAGTCAGAAC
>SLIC01000238.1 GCA_007135845.1 Candidatus Brevefilum sp. | reverse complement strand
TTCCATGACTTCTCGAACCAGTTCTGCGGTTTGCTTTACCTGCGCTTCCGGCACTTCAAATATCAACTCATCATGGACCTGTAGCAGCATCCTGGCCTCTAAATCCGCTTTCTCGATCTCCCCTGGCAGCTTCAACATGGCCATCTTGATGATGTCGGCTGCGGTTCCCTGGATTGGCGCATTGATCGCCTCTCGCTCTTCTCGTTGACGGATGTTGTGGGGCGCACCCTGTTTGAGGTTGGGGAAATATCGCCGCCGCCCCAGGAGCGTTTCGACGTACCCCTGCTGTGCGGCTTGCTCCCGAATGCCATCCAGGTAGCGTTTGACCCCCGGGAACTCGTTGAAGTAGGTATCAATGAAGTTTTCCGCTTCTGACAGGGTCAGGTCAGTAGCGTTAGTTAACCCATAGGCACTCATCCCATAGATCAGGCCGAAGTTGATCGCCTTGGCATGTCGGCGCATCTCGGGGGTGACCTCGTCAAGCTTAATGCCGTGAACGGCTGCTGCTGTTGTGGCGTGGATATCCTGCCCGGCGTGGAAGGCTGCCAGCATCGATTTGTCCTGTGCCATGTGGGCAACAATACGCAATTCAATTTGCGAATAATCTACAGCCATCAGCTGCCATCCAGATTGGGCGATGAATCCATTGCGTACCCGTCGACCAATCTCCGTGCGGATGGGGATGTTTTGTAAGTTTGGTTCCGATGAGGCAATCCGTCCGGTCACAGTCCCCGTCTGGTTGAAAGAGGTGTGCACCCGGCCGGTATCGGAGTTGATTTGGTGAGGGAGGGAATCGACATAGGTTGAACGCAGTTTCTCTAGTTCGCGGTATTCAAGCACCCATTCAATCACCTGGTGTTGACCAGCCATTGCCTCGAGCACAGCAGCTGCGGTTGAATAATACCCGGAGGCCGTTTTTCGAGCTCGGTCTGGTGGTTCGAGGCCGAGCTTCTCAAATAAGGCTTCAGACAACTGCTGGGTCGAGTTTAAGTTAAAACGATATCCAACGGTTTGATGTATTTTCTCTTCAATTTCAGCCAGTTTTTCACCCAGTTCTTGCGAAAAATCCGAGAAGAATGCGGTGTTCAGCTTGATTCCTGTTTCCTCCATGCCTGCCAGTAAGGGCACCAAGGGCATTTCCAATGTGTGGAACAGGTCTTCTGCTTTTTGGGTTTGCAGCGCTTCTCGCAGCTGGGGGATTAACTGCAGGCAGATGGCGGCATCGGCAGCAGCATAACCGCCTGCTTCGTCGATCGGAACCTGGTCCATCGTTTTTTGACCACGTCCTTTGCCGATCAACGCTTCAATTTGGGTCATCTCATAGCCCAGGCGCACCCATGCCAGGTTTTTCAAGCCTAAATTTCGTGATGCAGGGTTGATCAGCCATTCAGCAATCATCGTGTCAAAAGCCAATGGTGAGACAGTCATCCCGGCCCGTTTGAGCACCAGGTAGTCATATTTCAAGTTGTGTCCGGCTTTGCCGATCTGTGGGTCGGTTAATGGGCCTGAGAGTGCTTCAAATACCTCTTCTTTGCTAAGCTGCTGACCCTCGGTATGGCCTACGGGGATGTAATAGCCGTGGTCGGGTTTGGTAGCCAACGCAATGCCGACCAGTTCAGCGCGCATCGCATTGGTATCGGTTGTTTCGGTATCAAAGGCAATTAATTCTGCTTTGTTTAATTCGTCTACCAGGTCCTGCAAGGCTTGGGGGGTATCCACAATCGTTGCTTTGATTTCACCCTTACTCTCTCCACGTGTTGCTTCGGATTCATACAGTTTTGAGGAGGTCTTTTCCGATGAATCTGCCTCCGATGAGGCATTAAACAGGTCCATTTGCTGGCCCTCGGTCATGAATGGTTGTAACTTCCCAACCAGGGTGTTGAGTTGTTCATTCAGGCTGCGGAATTCGAGCTCACGGAACAGGTCTTCCACAGCTTTGGGGTTAAAGCGGTCAATGCGTGCTTGCTCTAGATCCAGTTCCATGTCCAGGTCCGTCACAATCTGGGCGAGTTTTTGGCTCAGGAATGCGGTCTCTTTTGAACCTTCTAAGGCGGTTTTTGGCCGCCCGCTGATCTCGTCGAGATGATCGAAAATTCCTTGTAGTGATCCGTATTCCGCAAGAAGCTTCACCGCGGTTTTTTCTCCGATGCCCTTCACACCTGGGATGTTATCGGAGGAATCCCCGCATAAGGCTTTAAAGTCAACCACTTTTTCAGGTAATACACCCAGCTTTTTTTCGACATCTTTGGGAAAAAAGTCCCTGGCGTCAGAAAGTTTGCTGCCAGCGAGGTTCACCACCACCCGGTCAGTAACAAGCTGGAGCAGGTCTTTGTCCCCGGTGATGATCTTAACACCCAGTCCTTTCTCCTCGGAAGCCCAGCGCGCCAGGCTTCCCAGGACATCATCGGCCTCGTAGTTGTCTAATTCGATGCGGGGGATGTTGAAGGTGTCCACAATCTCGCGCATGCGTTCAACTTGTGAACGCAGATCATCCGGCATCTTTGCCCGGGTGCCTTTATAGTCGTCATAAAGTTCATGTCGAAAGGATTTCCCCTTGTCAAAGACAACTGCCAGGTAGTCCGGGCTTTCCTGCTGCAGAATGCGCAGGAGAATGCTCGTAAAACCGTATACGCCGGCGGTCTGTTCGCCGCTGCTGGTTTGGAAGGCATTCGTTCGGGTGCCGCCAGCGGTCAGGGCGTAATACGCCCGGTATGCCAGGCCGTGGCCGTCGATTAAATACAAAATTGGGGGCATAGCTGTTCCTTTTTATGATAAATGGACCAACGTCTTTATTTTAACAGGTATTATCAGCGATTCAAAGGTGTTGCTGGTTGCGGCAGGTTCTTGATGGAAAAAGTCCTTTATCCTTGCGGCATGAAAAAAAGGCTGCCCAAGCTCATGGACAGCCTTAAGATTAGCTGAATGGGCTGTTGGGGTTATTGGTTGATATCCTTGATAATGTCATCAATCCGGGCCATAACATCATCGGAAAGTTGTTTCTTGATCTCTACAGCTTTCATGTTTTCCTCAACTTGTGAGACGTTACTGGCACCGGTGATGACCGTGCTAACATTGGGGTTTTTAAGCAGCCAGGCCAGGGATAGCTGTGCCAGTGAGACGCCCAGATCATCAGCGACTTGGCCAAGCTGGCGTGTCACCGCCAGGTTTTGCTCATCCTGGACGCGTGGTTTCATCCATTGATAATCCGGTAAATCAGCTCGACTACCCTTGGGAATACCCTGGTTGTATTTACCCGTCAGCAGCCCGCCGTACAGTGGGCTCCAGGTGGTGGTGCCGTAGCCTAATTCTTTGTAGAGAATGGCATATTCTTCCTCGAAGCGACGCCTGTGAAAGAAATTGTATTGGGGCTGTTCCATGCTCGGCGGCCGAAGGCTGTTGCGGCGGGCAAAATCGGTAGCGCGCATGATCTCCGCTGCGGACCATTCCGATGTGCCCCAATAGAAAGCTTTGCCCTCCCGAATGACCTGGTTGAAGGCGAACACGGTCTCTTCAATCGGGGTGTCTGGGTCTGGGCGGTGGGCGAAGAGCAGGTCGACATAGTCTAATTGCAGGCGTTCCAGCGAGGCGTTGACACCCTCAATGATGTGCTTGTACGAGAGCCCCTCGTCGTTGGGTCCATCACCACCCCAAAAGATCTTAGTGGAGACCAGATAGTCCTTACGTGCCCAACCCAGTTCTTTTAAGGCCTTGCCCATGATGATTTCTGCCTGGCCAGACGCATAAGCTTCTGCATTGTCAAAAAAGTTGACGCCAGCATCGAAAGCAGCTGACATGATCTTGATGGCATCCTCCAAACCGAATTGGTGACCATAAGTCACCCAGGCGCCTAAAGAGAGCTCAGATACTTTGATGCCGGCTTTTCCTAAATGTCGATATTCCATTTTTTCTCCTTATATTTTATTGTTCTTTGTTAATTAGATGAAAATCTAATGAATTGGTTACTTATAATTATACGCGCGGGGTGGTGTGTGGGCAAAAAATGGATTTTCCAACAAAGAAAGGGTAAGCATATGTGCATTACAGATAAGCCCCTGCTTGAAAATGCTGTGCGACTACCCTGAATCTCAGTTGATTGTGTTTGACACCCATCACACTCTATGTTAATATGAGTGTGGAAATCCTTTTATGGAAGTAGTATCAATAAAATATTTGGGAAAACTCTCACCATGGCACACAAACCCAATCGCCCTCCCACAATTTATGATGTCGCTCAGGCGGCAGGTGTCTCCATCTCTACAGTTTCACGTGTGATTAACGCCAACCCGAATGTCAGCGAAATAACCCGAATTCAGGTCGAGGAGGCGATTGATCTTTTGGATTTCATCCCAAAAGCTGAAGCCCGCGCTCGGGCCATGAGGGACTTTGCACGGATTGGTGTTCTGACGCCCTTTTTCACTGAGCCGGCATTTGTCCAACGTCTGCGTGGTGTTGCCCAGGGACTGCTGTCAACCCGCTATGAGCTGACCATCTTCACAATTGAATCTATGGACCATCTCAATCACTACCTGGCGACTCTGCCAATTACCGGTCATCTGGAAGGGTTGATCCTGCTCTCTTTGCGGGTTAACGATGAATCGGCTCAAAAGTTGAAAAGCCATAACCTGGAAACAGTCTTAATTGAGTACCCCAGGGATGATCTAAATACGGTCGAGATTGATGATTTTGAAGGCGGTCAAAGGGCTGCCGCATTTTTGATCGGGAAAGGTCATCGCCGTTTGGGATTTGTTGGAGATATGACAGATCTGGGTGCCTATGCGATTTTGCCCATCACCCAGCGTCTGGCTGGGTTTAAAGCAGGTGTTGAAAAGGCGGGATTACCTTTACCTGACGATTTTATCATTGCAGCTGGTTACAACGTTCGGGAGGCTGAGGCGAAAGTCTATCCCTTATTGTCCCGTTCAGACCACCCAACAGCCATCTTTTGTGCCACAGACTTACAGGCATTAGGTGTGGTCAATAAGGCTCGTCAGCTCGGTCTGCGGGTGCCGGAAGACCTGGCTGTGTTAGGGTTTGATGATTTAGATTTAGCCGATTACTTCGGATTAAGCACCATTAACCAGGCATTGGATGAATCAGGGCGTTTGGCTGTGGAGATTCTGCTGGCACGTCTAAATGACCCCAAATGTTCAGTGCGTCATGTGCGTTTACCGCTCACAATCGTTGAGCGGCAAACCACATAAGTTGTGTTGGAATCCTTTTTAAAAGATAGGACTGGCAATTGAACATTAGGTAAATTTCTGAATTGATCATAAACCTGCATTAAAATTAATAACAGACAGGTATCGGTCTTGAAGAAGAACACACAACAGCTTAGATGATGGCATTATTCCCTATAATTTCAATGCCAGAACAATAATTCTGAAGGCAGGTTTTGGTGACATTAAGTAAAACAGATGTTACCGGGAAAGACACTTTAACTCTGGTTAGCTTTACTGATCGAAGGGGTAACCGCAATGGATACAACTAAAAGGCTTGATAAAACGATGGAAGCATCCCGCACTCTGGACAGGTTGCTGCCGCGTATCGAAGATGATTTTTCTGTTTTTAAGAAACGTCATCCTAAGGACTGGGCACAATTCGTGTCGCGGCTGGATCAGAATTTTCCGCGCCTGTTTGGTATTTTGCTGCATCTTTATGGTGGCCATTATGATTTTTTCTACCATCTTGAGGCATTAATAAGATTAATGGCAGAATCATGGACGACTCGACCAAAGCCGTTGCGGGTGTTGGACGAGTCTCGTGAAGCACAGCCTAACTGGTTTCAAGATCACCAAATGGTAGGGGCGGTCTGTTATGTTGATTTATTTGCAGGGGACCTGGCAGGCATCAGGCGAAAAATTCCGTATTTCAAAGAACTTGGCGTGACCTATTTACACTTGATGCCCTTGTTTCGCTCTCCTGAAGGTGAAAATGATGGTGGTTACGCCATCAGCAGCTACCGGGAGGTTGATCCTCGCTTGGGAACGATGGCGGATTTACGCGAACTGGCGGAAGAATTGCGTTCGGACGGGATCAGCCTGGTGCTCGATTTTGTCTTCAACCATACTTCAAATGAACACGACTGGGCGTTAAAAGCGCGTGCTGGTTCTCCGGATTATCAAAAGTATTACCGAATGTACCAGGACCGTGTGCTGCCTGATGCTTACGAAGTGCATTTACGCGAAATTTTCCCGGATGAGCATCCTGGCGCTTTCACCTACTTTAAAGATATCGATCGCTGGGTGTGGACCACTTTTCACAGCAACCAGTGGGATTTGAACTATGCTAATCCTGAAGTCTTTAACCAAATGGCAAACGAAATGTTGTTTCTGGCAAACCAGGGGATTGATGTATTGCGGTTGGATGCTGTGGCGTTCATTTGGAAAGCATTAGGCACCAATTGTGAGAACCTGCCCGAAGCGCACATGATCATCCAGGCCTATAATGCCATTGCACGGATTGCAGCACCTGCCCTTTTGTTCAAATCTGAGGCAATTGTTCACCCGGACGAAGTGGCCAAGTACATTCATCAAGAGGAATGCCAGTTATCCTATAACCCTTTGCTGATGGCGTTACTGTGGAACAGCCTCGCCACGCGGGAGGTTCAGCTTCTGAATTATTCGATGGGCAATCGCTTTGCCATCCCAGAAGGTTGTGCCTGGGTTAACTATGTCCGCTGTCATGATGATATTGGCTGGACTTTTTCGGATGATGATGCTTCTATGTTGGGGATCAATGCCTTTGACCACCGACAATTCTTGAATGCATTTTACACGGGCACATTTGAGGGTAGTTTTGCCCGCGGATTGCCCTTCCAGGAAAACCCTAAAACCCGGGACGCACGCATTTCAGGAACTTGTGCGTCGCTGGCAGGACTTGAAAAAGCGATCAAAGAGGAGACACCCGTTGAAGTCGAACTTGCAATTCAGCGCATCCTGCTGATTCATAATATCATTCTCACAATTGGCGGTATTCCGTTGATCTACCTGGGAGATGAAGTCGGGATGCTCAATGACTACTCGTTTCGCCAGGACCCAACAAAGGCTGATGACAGCCGTTGGGTGCACCGTCCCCCTGCTGACCAATTCCGATATTCACAACGACGGGATGGTGAGGCCATCCCCGGGAAAATATTCCAGGGGTTAAAGCACTTGATATCCCTCAGGAAGACAACGTCGTGTATTGGCAGCGGACATGCTGATTTTATCAATACCGGCAATCCGCATGTGTTCGGCTATTTACGTGCTGACGAGGATAACGAAATTCTGTTCCTCAACAACTTCAGCGATCGTGTTCAGACCCTTTCAAAAAATGTGATCCGGTTGTGTGGTTTGACTTACCCACTGGTGGACCTGGTTAGCCAGGTTATCTATGAAGAAGAAGTTGACCTGGTTTTAGTCCCCTGCCAGTATCTGTGGTTGCAGAGCATATCCTAGTAATTTTTTGCTGGATATCAGGTTCTTAGCCATACGCTGTGATATGCGTGATATAGCAATTCAAAAACGGGGGGATATCAGGATGAATGACAGGATCTTGGATTTTTTACGAATATGGAAATATTTAACAACGAACTATGGGCGGGGAGCCCAGACGGGGTCATAGTCCTTGCTGGGATCGACAGTCAGTTGCGTCAGGTTACCCCCCGGGAAAGTCATCATATAAATATCTGAGAGGACATCAAAATACCAGTAGTCAAATGCTAACCAGAACCCATCTGGTGAGATGTCTACATTGTCCATTAGTGGAATATAGTCGAGCCGGATCCTGGGAAGGATCGGGTATTCTTTGGTTTGACCAATATCCTCGATGCGCATACCATAGATCTGTTTCGATGGACTGCCCAACCCCAGGGATTGGCTAAAGAGGATCAGGCTTCCATTTGGGAACCAGGCCGGGTTGCTGTTGTCAATCATACCAGAAAGAGAGAACTGGACTGTGTTTGCACCGTCTGCATCCATCAACCAAATTTGTTTGGCATTGCGGAGACGCACAAAGGCAATCCGGGTGCCATCCGGGGACCAGGCCGGGGAAAAATCTCGATTAGAGCCATCAGAAAGCCTGGTTACCGTGAGATCCTGGAGGTTGACTTTGAATAATTGTCTTCGACCGTCGATCAAAGATGTGTAAGCGATCCATTTTCCATCAGGGGACCAGGCAGGGTCAAAATCACCTTCTAAGGATGTTGGCAGTCGTGTCAGCGCGCCGCTTTCAATATCGACTAACACCAAGCCGGAGCCGGGGTAAAGGGTGCGTTTCATGCTGCAAGGGGATGTTACCACGATGCGGCTGCCATCTGGCGACCAGTCAGGTTGGCAGGCACCATCAGAGAGGTTGGTGAGTTGGGTTGTCTCCCTGCTGGTCACATCCAGCAGCCAAATTTGTGGACTTCCGGTACGTTCTGAGACAAACGCAATCAAGCCGGAACCGCCACCGGTGGGTGTTGGTGAAGGCACCAGTGGGATCGGAGTCGCTTCGACACTTGTCGGTGAAGGTTGCAAAGTCGGTTCTGGGTTGCGTTCCTGGTCCACCAGCGTCAAGTCGAGAGCTTGGGTGATATCCGGGTCTACAGTTGGTGTTGTTGTTGCTGGTCCGGATAAGACCCCTCTAAAAAAACCTTGAAGACCAAGTGGAAAGGTCAGAGAAATCACCAGCACAAGAGAGAGCAAAATAATGGAGGCAGTGAATATCGGCCAAACCGGGTCTAAGGTTTTCAATCGCTTTCTCAAGGGTTCCCTGGGAGTCGAGCTCTGATCTATGTCCCTGGAGATTGCGGGAGAAAACTTCTTACCTTGCTGGCTATGTTTTACTGCATGGGCAAGGCGAGGGCTGTGTTTTTGATCATCAGGCAACGCCGCATACGCTTTAAAAAGCGCTTCCTGGAATGCTTCTGCAGATTGCCATCTGTCTTCAAAATGTAAATTGAGGGCTTTTTCAATCGCACTCGAGGTCTGGGTGGAGATGGCGGGCTGGTAGCTTCTTAATGGCGTGAGCTGTTGCTTGCCGGTTGTCCGCGACAGGCTGTCTTCGGGCAGATACCCTGTCAGAATGGCATACAAGGTGGCGCCGAGTGAGAAGATATCTGAACGATGGTCAGAAGGTGCTTCTCCATATTGCTCTGGTGGAGAGTACCCTGGTGTCATTGCCCGGGCTGCTGTGGTGGTATGTTCTTTCTCGTGCATCACTTTTACCAATCCAAAATCAACCAGCGTTATTTCGCCCTCGGGGGTAATTTTAATGTTGCCGGGTTTAATATCTCGATGGGTAATGGCGGGTTGGCGTGAATGCAGGTAAGTCAGGGCATTACAAATGGCGATCCCAATTTTTAGGGCTTCGCCTTCTGTAATCCCTTCTTCACGAGACATCCATTGACGTAAATCTTCACCTTCAATATAATCCATCACCAGGTATTGGGCTTGACCTTCGACGATAAAATAGTCAAATACCCGCGGCAAGTTAGGATGCCTGAGTGCAGCCAGAATCTTGGCTTCCCGGTGGAATTGACGTACATAACTCTCGTGGGTGCTTGTCTCAGAAAAAAACAAGTTTTCTTTGATGGAGACGGTGATATCCAGGTTTTCATCGGCGGCACGGTAGACAGCGCCCATTCCACCCTGCCCAAGAATGTCGATAATGCGATAGCGATCTTTTAGGAGAAAACCGTTTTCAAGTGGCATGCTTTAAAATAGCCCTTAATAGTTCGTAATGCTATTTTACCTGTTGACATATTTATTGTAATAGACAAATGCGCTATAATACGACTGATTGCTCGTTGGGAGCGCTCCTACTGGAGAAAATGCTGCGCAACCAGTTATTCATGTTTTGCAAGATGCTACACAACCATAGCAGCACAAACACTTGAATGGCGCTAAAAAGATCGACGATGCGGTCAAACTCGGAAATTAATCATGCCTCAAATTGATATTCGCTCTACCGTCCTTACAGCGGCAATCATTATCAGCATTGCCGCCATATTTACTTTAATTTTTGGGATCAACCACCTGGTCAAAGGTCGCAAGATCCCATTTTTCCGGAAACGGCATGATCGTATGTCCCGCGGCTGGCGGTTGATTGTTATCGCCGTCATACTGGTACCCGCCGCCTGGTTGGTATTAAATTTCTCCGAACCGGTTGTTTATAATTTTATCTCGCCATCCCCTACGGTTACCCAGACGCCAACAATCACCATCACACCCAGCATTACCGTTACACCCACCATCACCCTGACGCCGATTGCCACCGACACGCCTTCCATCACCCCAATTCCTAGTATGCCGGCTGAAATTGAGGACGAATTTGAAGCCGAGGTCCCACCTAACCCTGGCGCTGTGTTCAGCCCGATCGCTTTCTCTCGCAGGATCAGTGACGATTGGCAGCCGATTGACCCCGCAGAGGAATTTGAGAACCCGGTGGGACAATTATTTGGCACCTTCAGCTATGATGGTATGGCGGTTGGCTCTCAGTGGAGCGCCTTGTGGTATTGGGAGGATGAACTGGTGTACTATGTGACAATACCGTGGCAAGCTGGGACAGGGGGATATGGTTACACGAGCTGGGACCCGGCCAGCGACCTTTGGAATCCTGGTTCCTATGAAGTGCAAATCTTTGTGGGTACGGAGTGGAAAGTATCGGGATTTTTTACGGTCACTGGTGAACCACCCACCCGCACTCCCACCCCAACGGCCACAGTGACGCGAACCGCCACACCATCTCCCTCACCGACGATCACGCGCTGGCCCACCGCGACACAGACAGCGTTGCCGTCACCAACCAAAACCCGCTGGCCGACTGCCACCCGTACACCGACCCCCACACCCATCCCCTGATGATCTAAGCAGGTTAAAGACCTGTCTGAGGTTAAATAATTCTTGCGCTGTGGGATGCATCCATCGCTTTGGCCACCTCAGCAGCAACCCGGGCATTGTTTTTGAGTAGGCCCAGGTTGGCGCGCAGGCTCTCACCACCGGTCAGCTCGCTGACCCGTCTGAGCAGGAAGGGTGTGGCTGCGGCGCCATGGATGCCGGCTGAATCCGCTTCAACAATGGCCGCTTGGATAGCTGCTTCCACTGATTCGGCTGGCATGGCGCTCTCTTCTGGTGGCGGAACCACCAGAAGTACCGCAGTGCCCAGGCCTGCTTCCCAGCCTCGTAGGGCGATGTGGGCGGCCTCAGCGGGTGTATCAACGCGTTGATCGACCTTTAACCCGCTGTCGCGGGTGTAAAAACCAGGGAACGCCTCAGTTTGATAGCCGATCACTGGGATGCCCTGGGTTTCAAGCACCTCGCGGGTGGCTGGCAGGTCAAGAATCGACTTGGCGCCGGCGCATACGACTAAAACCCGGGACTTTCCTAACTGCGGCAAGTCGGCAGACACATCAAAGGGCGCGCCGCGGTGTACACCGCCGATCCCGCCGGTGGCGAAGACGCGAATACCTGCCTGTTCAGCGGCAAACAGGGTGGCGGCGACGGTCGTTCCCCCGCTCAGGTTCCCTGCCAAGGCGATCCCAATATCACGCAGGCTGATCTTGCGCGCTGTTTCCAACTGCCCCAGGGTGGATAGCTGCTCGTCTGTCAGACCGATATGGATCTTCCCTTCCAGCAAGGCAATCGTGGCTGGCGTGGCACCGTGAGCTTGCACCTCGGCTTCCATGTCGCGGGCAAGTTCGATATTTTGGGGGACGGGCAGCCCATGGGTGATCACGGCTGATTCTAGCGCGACGATCGGCAGTCCTGCGGATTGGGCATGGCGGACAGCCTCAGATCGGGCATAAGGTTTGGGTAATGGGTTAATCATTGGTTTTCGAGCCTCTCCATGCTGTCTGTCTTAGTATCAGGACGGTTCACGCACAAAACGCTGTGCTGTTGTGAAAGGAAATCTGTTTTCCTGATTTTAAGGCATTTTCGATTTATGCGACAAGTGAAAACCTGGTTTTCCAGGTCATCTCTCTGCCCGCACCCAGATTTGCTGCCCATCGGTGCTGACCCGCACCCAGCCGTGGTTGCTGGTTCCAATGATGGGATAGTCCCTCATTTGTTCCAACACAGGATCGAAGCCATCCAATGGGAGGTTGGCTGGATCCTGCGGGAGCAATATCACTGCTGGTGCCCATTGGGTGATTTGATCCAGGGGCAAAGGTTGAGAATAGATTCTGCCTGGCAAATAAACGATACGCGGCGATGAGGGTGGGTTGAGCCAGTGTTCATCCACCCTACCGGTGGGGATAAGTGCGCTGAAGTTTTCCCAGGTCAGCCACAGCACTGCGCCGCGTTCACCTGACCAGAGAACCTGGACGACCAGTCCGTCACCTAAGTCAAGGGTTTGACCGCTTTCCATGGCGTGTCGGGGTATGCCCTTCTGCGCCATTAAGGCGTAGACTGTCCTGGAAGACTGGTTTGCATCCGGGTTGATGCCCCACAAAGCCATGTGCACCGGGTAGCGTTTCACCGCGCTGGTCAGCCCGAGCAGGTCTTCCCGGTAGGTACTGCCGACCATCACCACATCCAGATGTCGATATCCTGCCGGGAGCATTTGGCCCAAGGCCTGGTTGAGGGCAGAGGGGCTGGGTCCGCCGCCAATTAACACCGATTGCCCGTTTGGAGATTGCACCAGGACAGTCCCATGGTCATCAAGCAGAGTCAGGTGCAATAACCCATCCGGTGCAGAGAGTACCTGGTTCCAGACCAACAGCACCAGACCAGCCATCACCAACAGGCCCAACTGGGGTGAGGCGGCTTTCTTGAGGACCGATTGGCGTTGCTGTGTCGGAAATAGGGTGATGAAAAATAAAAGGACATAAAACACGACCAGCCAAATGGGGTGAAAGTCAGGCAAAATCAGCTCACTTCCTGGCAGGCGTGCCAGCCAGGTGACCATGCGGAGGGTATATCGCACAAAGGGCAGGCTGATGATCGTTAGCGCCTGCCCCAGCCCCGGAAGAACCAGGCCGGCTAAGACCGTCAACCCACCTAAGACCCTTAGAAAGGCTTGCGGCGGCAGGATCAAGGGATTGGCGATCAGTGTGATCCAGGAGACGCCGCCAAAGTGATAGATCATGATCGGCAGGGTCATCACCTGGGCTGCCAGGGTAAACAGGACGAATTGGCTCAATGGGCCGACCAGCTTCTGGGCATGTTCCTCGGGCATTTTCCGCGCTGCCAGCTGGACAAAGCGCTCCTCTAGGGGCTGGGCATACAGCACTAATCCCAGGGTGGCAGCGGCAGAGAGCTGAAAGCCGATATCCCAGGGAATGTGCGGATTGACCACAGCCATGATCAGAACAGCCAACCCCAAGCTATTGATGCCATTTTGCCGCCGTCCAAACATGCCGCCGAACACCCCCACCGCGCCCATGATGGCTGCCCGTGTAACGGAGGCATCCCCGCCAACAAATACAGCATATAGCGAGATGCCCCCGATGGCGAGCAGGGCGCCCCATTTGCGACCTAACAGCCGCGTGAACACACCAGAGAGCAACCCGGCCAGGATGGCGACATTAAACCCGGATATGGCGATGATGTGGGTTGTGCCCGTTCTGCGAAAAGCCTCCTGCAGTCCCGACGACAGTCCCTGGTCGCGGCCGAGGAGGATGCCGGCCAGCAGCTCTGACTCGGGTGCGGGGAACAGTGACTGAATTACCGCATATGAGCGTATGTGCAGGTTAAAGATCAGTGTTTTGACCGGGTTACCCTGGCGGAATTCAACCCGGTCGATGCGCGGATTGATCATCAAGCTCTGGATTCCTTTGCGCGCCAGGTAGTCCTGGTAGGAAAAATCCGCATGCTCGGGAGGTGTGTTGAGTGGACCGGTGACCATGATGCGATAGCCATAGGCCCATTCGCTGCCTGGATGAACCTGGACCAGGACCCGGCCGGTGATGTCTTCAGGAGGGATGGGCTGCTGTTCTTCGACAAACAGGAGCAGTTGTTCAACCTGCACCTCCAGGTTGGTGATATTGTCGCGGTAATCAGGTGGTTTGACCACCGTTCCAACCAGCTGGACAACCCCTCGGTCGTTATAGTAAGCGGCATCCCAGGGCGTGATCATCGGGCGAAGCGCAGCAAAACGCCACGCGCCCAGGAAGAACACTGCTGCCAGGATCGCGCCCGGCAAGCGCTGATCAAAGCCGGTCCATTTTCGGAGGTGAAAGGACAGGACTAAAGATTTTGGCAGACGCCAGGCCAGGAGCAGAGCCAGCAAGCTGATGATCATTCCAGCCAGCCAGGTCCAGGCGGGGAGTTGGACCCTATCTGCCAGCAGGATCCCGCCCAGGCAGGCTAAGGCCAGCCAGAAAAAGGGCAGGAAGCCCTGGAACGGCGAGCGATGAGGTTTTTCTTCTTGTGGAGCGTTTGACATGGGGCGCCTCATGTGAAGCACGCTTTGAGCTATGGGCACACAATGAACATGACAATATTATTTTATCAAACAT
>SLIC01000256.1 GCA_007135845.1 Candidatus Brevefilum sp. | reverse complement strand
TAGATGTAACCAGTTGTCGTCTCATCAAGCCACAGGCAAAAGCGTGAGACCTGGTAACGTGTCAAGCGGGACGTGTATGTACTGGCGGTGATGGTGCCATCGGATACAGCAACCAGGGGCTGATCCTCTTCTGGCAGATCTTCAACCGGTTTGCCCAGGAAAAGCTGCTCTGACCAAGCAGAGAATCGGAAGGCTTCTGCCGCCATCCCCTCGGCTGGGGAGGCTAAATCTAATAACCCGAACCAATGCATTGGTCCAGTGACCAGGTAACTTACCAGAGCGCCATCCACCTGCTCCCAATGCTGGAGACCGTTCAACGGCTCACCGCTCTGGGCATCACGCACCAACCAGGTATCAAAATCCCCAGAGGGACGCTGAAAATCTGGTTCACCCTGGTAGATCGCCTTGATAAAGGAGTCCAGGTGCCACCAGGTCCCCACGGGAATCTGACTGAGCCATACCAGAACCCGCTGGCGGGCATTGACTGGATCATTATGCCAGGCACCTTCGCACAATAAACCGGGTACCAGGCGCAGTTCGTTAAAGTTTTCCGTTTCCAACCAAACCTTCACCAACCAGGCCAGCGCTTCGCTGCGGGGCATCTCAAGGAAGGGCCGGGCATCCTCGGGAACTGGCTGCTCACCGGATGTGATCAACTTCATGGCAGCCAGCAAGGCGTACACAACGTCAAATGGCGGCTGCCAGTGAGACCATGTCGGTGAACGTTTGGGTTCACCCATGCGCAGGGCTGCCAGTAAAGTACAGGTGTGGTCCAGGATTCGATCGCTAACCGGCTGTATAAAAGCCATCTCCCCAGGTGAGGCAGGCCTTCCCGGTGGTTGAGTCTCTTCAGACTTGATCTTTGGCAGGTAAGCCAACAGGTCATCGGGGATATAGGCACACTCCTGGAGCTTACCCCCTCTGCGGAGAAAATCCCGTCCGATTAGGGCACGGTACCAGAGCACCTCTGCCGGGGATACTGGTTCAAGGTAAGGTTTTTCGCGGTCTCGTTTGCCTGGCCCAACCTCGCGCAGTGGTCCATAATTCTGAGCAAAGCGCGCCCAGGGCATCCAACCGGCATTGATTACCAGCGCATCCAGCGCCTTGCGGGCATCCGCAGGCAGGGCCTCAACGATCTCAAGCGCCAAGGGTTTATCAAGCAGCTTGCGGGTTAAGGGCAAAACAGCCCCCTGTGCATTCGGGGCAACAAGGTCCACACCCCACAATTCAGCAACGATTTCTAAAAATCCCAGGTCTTGAGTCTGTAAGCGGTGCGACAGGTCAGGCATAACACTTCGAGTATACATCAATATCTCAGACTAAGAAAACGCAATTTACACCACATGACAAGACACTAACACGCAATCTGTATAAGCAAAGATTGTACAAACATTATTTTTTTAGTTTCGTTCAGCTATACTGCAAATAGTCAAACAAATTTTTTATGTAAAGATGGCGTTAGGAGAAAAGTATGACAAACATTATACAACATATTGAAAACAACCAGCTGTCGAAATAAACTAAAAACATAAGAAACAAAAAATAACACACATAATAAAAAGGAGTAAAACAATGTTCAACAAAAAGTCGTTCTTAGCATTTTCTATCTTAATGGTACTGGCCCTGGTAATCGTGGCCTGTGCCCCAGCAGCAACCCCCGAGCCAGCTCCCCCAACGGAAGAACCTGTTGTGACAGAGCCGGAACCAGAACCAGAACCTGAGCCACAAACCATCGTCGATATTGCAGTTGCAGACGGTCGGTTCACCACGTTAGTGGCAGCGCTGCAAGCTGCGGATCTGGTCGATGCCCTCTCAGGTGAAGGCCCCTTCACGGTCTTCGCCCCCACCGATGATGCCTTCGCCCAATTACCGGAAGGGACCGTCGAAGCATTACTGGAAGACATCCCCACCCTGACTGACATTCTGCTCTACCATGTCGTATCTGGTGCAGTCTTAGCTGAAGATGTTGTCATGCTCGATGAAGCTGAGACACTTCTGGGTGAATTTGTTTCAATCCGGGTTGAAAACGGCATGGTCTTCGTGGACGACGCCCAGGTCATCATCACCGACATTGTTGCCGACAATGGTGTGATCCATGTCATCGACAGCGTCCTGCTGCCTGGTGAGGCTGAAGAAGAAGAAGAAGAAAGCCTCGGCACAATCGTCGATATCGCCATCGCCGATGGGCGATTTGAGACCCTGGTTGCAGCCGTTGTGGCCGCCGATTTAGCAGAAACATTGTCGGGCGAAGGTCCCTTCACGGTCTTCGCACCCACGGATGATGCCTTCAACAATTTGCCCGATGGCACAGTTGAAGCCCTCCTGGATGATATCCCCGCTCTGACCGATATCCTGCTCTACCATGTGGTGGCTGGTGAAGTTCTGGCAGAAGATGTCGTCGAATTACAATTTGCTGAAACCCTTCTCGAGAAAGATATCGAGATCCGCATTGTCGACGGCAGCGTCTTCCTCAACGATGCTGAGGTGATCATCACCGACGTGATGGCAGACAACGGCGTAATTCATGTCATCGATGCTGTACTGCTGCCCCCCGAATCGGTTGGCACCATCGTCGACATTGCCGTTGAAGACGGCCGCTTCACCACCCTGGTGACAGCCCTGGTTGAAGCTGATTTGGTCGAAACATTATCCGGCAAAGGACGCTTCACAGTCTTTGCCCCCACGGATGAAGCCTTTGGCAACCTGCCTGCAGGCACAATTGAAGCCCTCTTAGACGATATCCCCGCCCTGACCGATATCCTGCTCTACCACGTGGTTGATGGTCGTGTGCTGGCTGAAGATGTGGTCTTGCTCGAGGAAGTTGAGACCCTTCTGGGCGAAATAATCACCATCCGTATCGAAAACGGTCGTGTATTTCTCAACGAGGCTGAGGTGATCATCACCGACATCATCGCCGATAATGGGATCATCCACGTCATTGATGCTGTTCTTCTGCCACCAGCAGACTAAACACAATTCGCATCTTTTTCTCTCCTCTCCAAATGCGGCTGGCTAAGGATTTAGCCAGCCGCTCGTTTTAACCTGGAGAATTGAATATGAGATCAATTCAAAAGATACGCCATGCACCAATTCGTGGTTGCTATCAATGCATCCGTATGGGTGCGTTCATAGTTGTGTGAGGCATCCACCCCCGGACCGATCAACGCCACGGCGACATCCCCGCCTGCCCGCCAAAAGGCCTCCCCATCTGAACCGTAATAGGGATAAATATCAATTTTATGGGGAATTTCATAAGCCTCGGCCAGCTCTCGCAAGCGCTGACTCAAGCCACGATGATAAGGACCTCCCGAGTCTTTAACGCATAAGGTGGCATGGAATTCATCAGATGCCTGGCCGTCACCCACAGCCGCCATATCAACGGCTACTAGTTCGCTTACTTGGGATGGGATTCCGGCTGCTGCGCCATGCCCAAATTCTTCATAATTGCTGATATGCAAAACTGTTGTCATCTTGGGCCGCAATCCTGCGTCTGAGATCGCCTTGACCGCATAGATCATACAGGCAACACAGGCTTTATCGTCCAAATGGCGGGAGCGGATGAAACCATCCGTTAAAACCACCCGGGGATCAAAAGCCACAAAGTCACCGATGCCAATCCCCAAAGCGCGCGTCTCATCAACACTGGTGGTGCGCGCATCCAAACGGACTTCCATGGTATCGTCATTTCGCTCCGTTTTACTGACATCCTGGCCGTGCACATGCCCGGAAGCCTTGGTGATCAGCAGGCTGCCAGTAACTGTATGCCCTGAACGGGTAAAAACGGTGACCCCCTCACCCTCCACTGTGTTCCAGGCATAACCACCTAATTTGGTTAACTTGAGCCTGCCGTTAGACTTTATCTCCTTGACCATTGCGCCAAGTGTGTCCACATGTGCGGTCAATCCCCGCCAGGGACCC